>DAOLDO010000028.1:0-18039 GCA_035327325.1 Chloroflexaceae bacterium
GCCGGTAGCCGTCGTACTGGCGCGGGAAGTTCTGGCCCCAGATCGCGGGGTCCTCGGTCTCCTCGCTCAGCTCGACGACGCGGAACACGTCCTGGCGGGCCTCGCTCTGCCGGGTCGAGATGTTCTGCAGCAGCAGCATGATCGCCACGGTGGCGGCGGCCACGACGACGATCGCGCCGATATAGACCCACGCGGGCAGGGTGGCGAGCCGTTGACGCATACAGGTCTCCTTTCCGGGCTACTGGGCGGCCCCGTGGCCGACCCCGGCGTGGCAGCTGAGGCAGTCGTTGCGCATCTGGGGGTCGGCCTGGTGGCTGGCGATCTCGCCGACCAGGCCCTGGTGGCAGTCCACGCAGTTGGCCAGCACGACCTCGCGGCTCGCCTCGCGCATGCGAATGTGCTCGGGGAAGTTCTGGAAGGTGAAGGCGTACGAGTGGTAGAAGCCGTTCTCGGCCTTGGTGTAGTACTTGCCGATCAGGTCGTGGGGGACGTGGCAGGAGTTGCAGGTGGCGACGGCGCTGTGGCTGCTGGCCTGCCAGGCGGCGAACTGGGGCCGCATCACGTGGCAGTTCACGCAAGCCTCGGGGTTGTCCGACAGGTACGAGGCCCCGCGCGCGTACCAGAAGGTGTAGCCGCCCAGCCCGGCCATCACGCCCACGGCGGCGCAGAGGGCCAGCAGGAGCATGCGGCCTGTGCCCATTCTTCCCTCCCCTAACAAGGCAGCTTCGCCCGGCAGGTGTTCGTGCGGTGTGAGGCAATCATAGCATAGAAGTGTTGGGGTTGCAGCACCGAGGCGCGGCAAGTTGAGCATATATGCGCCCGGGCGCGCCCCCATGTGACTTTTGTCACATCAGGCGGCCGGGGTTGCCGGATGCTCACGCCGCGTGCACATGAGCTAACCGGGCCTTCTGTGGTACCATACCCCCAGCACCCGCCGTAGCTCCACAGGAGCGCACCATGAGCACCCCTCGCGCCGCCGAGCGCGTGAGCCGCTTCGGCACCTCGATCTTCGCCGAGATCAGCGCCCTGGCCGTCGAGCGCGGGGCGGTCAACCTGGGCCAGGGCTTCCCCGACTTCGCCGGCCCCGCCTGGGTGAAAGACGCCGCCGCCGCCGCCGTGGCCGCCGACCTGAACCAGTACGCGCCCTACCAGGGCCTGCCGCGCCTGCGCGAGGCCGTGGCCGCCACCTGGCGCGCCCAGAGCTGGCGCGAGGTGGACCCGGCCCGCGAGGTGACAGTGACCAGCGGCGCCACCGAGGCCCTCTTCGGCGCCGTGCAGGCCCTGCTCGACCCCGGCGACGAGGCGATCGTCTTCGAGCCCTTCTACGACGCCTACGTGCCCGACGTGACCATGGCCGGCGGGGTGGCCCGCTACGTGCGCCTGCGGCCGCCCGTCGGAGACGAAAGACCAAAGACCAAAGACCAAGGCCCCACCCTGCCAGCCGAGCCGTCTATGCCCGATCCCGCCCGGCCTTCGTCCTCCGTCCCTGGTCCTTCGTCCCACGGATGGTGGTTCGACCCCGACGAGCTGCGGGCCGCCTTCACGCCGCGCACGCGGCTGCTCATGCTCAACACACCCCACAACCCGACCGGCAAGGTCTTCACGCGGGCCGAGCTGGAGCTGATCGCCGAGCTGTGCGTCGAGCGCGACGTGGTGGTGCTGGCCGACGAGGTCTACGACCAGCTGGTCTTCGGCGGGGCCGCCCACGTGCCGATCGCCACCCTGCCGGGCATGTGGGAGCGCACGCTCACGATCAACAGCACCGGCAAGACCTTCAGCGTGACCGGCTGGAAGATCGGCTACGCGGTGGGTCCCGCCTGGCTGAACGACGCCCTGCGCTCGGCCCACCAGTGGATCACCTTCGCCACGGCGACGCCCCTGCAGGCCGCGGCCGCGGCCGCCCTCGAGGGCGCCCTGAGCAACGGCTACTACGGGCAGCTGCGGGCCGAGTACGCCGAGCGCTACGAGCTGCTGCGGGCGACCCTGGAGGGCGCGGGCCTGCCGACCCTGCCCACAGAGGGTAGCTACTTCATCATGGCCGACATCGGCGCCACGGGCTTCGCGGGCGACGTCGAGTTCTGCCGCTGGCTCACCAGCGAGGTGGGCGTAGCCGCCATCCCGCCCTCGGTCTTCTACGCCGACCCGGCCACGGCGCCAAAGCTCGCCCGCTTCTGTTTCGCCAAGCGGCTCGAGACCCTGCGCGCCGCCGGCGAGCGGCTGGCGAAGCTAAAGAGGTGATCGCTCTGCACCACGAAGGCCACGAAGATCACGAAGTGCGGTGAGAGTCCCCGCCGCCCGATCCCACATGGCCGCTCGATAGCCGGCGCGCGCGATCTGTGGCAGAGCGTCTCTCTTCAAGGGCTCCCCTTCGCGCTCTTCGTGGGCTTCGTGGTAAAAAAAGCTGGCCCCTATTGCAGATCCAGGAGACCAGGGTTATGGAAGCGCAGATGCGCGAGCTGCGGGCTCGCCTGAGCGAGATCGGCGACCTGAACGCGGCGGCGGCGGTGCTGTCGTGGGACCAGAACACGCACATGCCGCCGGGCGGGGCCGCCGCGCGCGGGCGCCAGCTGGCCACGCTGCGCCGGCTCGGCCACGAGAAGGCCACCGACGAGGCCCTCGGCGCGCTGCTCGAGGCCCTGGCCCCCTACGAGCAGGGCCTGCCCTATGACCACGACGACGCGGCCCTGGTCCGGGTGGCCCGGCGCCAGTTCGAGCGCAGCGCCCGCATCCCGCCCGCCCTGGTGGCCGAGCTGGCCGCCCAGGGCGCGGCCAGCTACAACGCGTGGACGCGGGCCCGCCCGGCCAACGACGTGGCGACCATGATCCCGCACCTCGAGCGCACCCTGGAGCTGAGCCGGCGCGTCGCCGAGTGCTTCCCCGGCTACGAACACATCGCCGACCCGCTGATTGACGGCGCCGACTACGGCATGCGGGCCGAGACGGTGCGCCGCCTCTTCGCCGAGCTACGGGACCGGCTGGTGCCCCTGGCCCAGGCGATCACGGCCAGGCCGCCCGCCGACGACAGCTGCCTGCGCCAGCACTACCCCGAGGCCGCCCAGCGGGCCTTCGGCGAGCTGGTCGCGCGGCAGTTCGGCTACGACTTCAGCCGCGGCCGCCAGGACAAGACGGCCCACCCCTTCGCGATCAGATTCGCGAGCGGCGACGTGCGGATCACCACGCGCTTCGACGAGCACAACCTGGCCGAGGGCCTGTTCAGCACGCTGCACGAGGCGGGCCACGCCATGTACGAGCAGGGCGTCAACCCGGCCTACGACGGCACGCCCCTGGCCAGGGGCACCTCGGCGGGCGTGCACGAGAGCCAGTCGCGCCTGTGGGAGAACCTGGTCGGTCGCTCGCGCCCGTTCTGGGAGCACTCCTACCCCCAGCTCCAGGCGGCCTTCCCCGCGCAGCTCGGCGCGGTGCCTCTCGACACCTTCTACCGGGCGATCAACAAGGTCGAGCGCTCGCTGATCCGCACGGACGCGGACGAGGTGACATACAACCTCCATGTGATGATCCGCTTCGACCTGGAGCTGGCCATGCTGGAGGGCAGGCTGGCGGTGAAGGATCTGCCGGAGGCGTGGAACGAGCGCTACAGGGCCGACCTGGGCATCGCCCCGCCTGAGCCCAGGGACGGCGTGCTCCAGGACGTACACTGGTTCTACTCGACGATCGGGGGCTCGTTCCAGGGCTACACGATCGGCAACATCCTCAGCGCCCAGTTCTTTCAGGCGGCCAGGACGGCCCGCCCGGAGATTGACGGGGCGATCGGGCGGGGCGAGTTCGGCGCGCTGCACGCCTGGCTGCGCGAGCAGATCTACGTCCACGGCAGCAAGTACACCACCGCCGAGCTGGTCGAGCGGGTCACGGGCGAGGGGCTGACGATCGAGCCGTACATGGCGTACCTCGCGGCGAAGTACGGCGAGCTGTACGGGCTCTAGCCCCGCCGCTATTTTGTGCCAATGGCCACAAATGTGGCGATACCTTTACCGAAAGTTTACGCTTGGCTTATTTTCGCTTGACGCGCGGGCCCTACACTAACCTGACAGCAGCCAGCTAGTGTAGGCCCGTCCCCGGACTGAGTTCAGGCGCGTACCGCCGCGCGCAGGCCGAGACCGGCCCCTGACCAACCCCTCAGAGAGGAGGCGCTCGCATGGGCTATGCCGAGCTTCATCGTCGCTCGATCGAGGACCCGGAGGGCTACTGGGGCGAGCTCGCCGAGGAGCTGCACTGGTACAAGAAGTGGGACAGGGTGCTGGACGACAGCAGGGCCCCCTTCTACCGCTGGTTTGTCGGCGGCGAGACCAACCTGTGCTACAACGCCGTAGACCGGCACGCCCTTGGCGCGCGGCGCGGCCAGGCCGCCCTGATCTGGGAGAGCCCGGAGACCGGCACATCGCGCACGCTGACCTTCTTCGAGCTGTACCGCGAGGTGAACCGGCTGGCGGGGGTATTCCACGGGCTGGGGGTGCGCAAGGGCGACCGGGTGATCATCTACATGCCGATGGTGCCCGAGGCGATCTTCGCCATGCTGGCCTGCGCGCGGCTGGGCGCGATCCACTCTGTGGTCTTCGGCGGCTTCTCGATCACCTCGCTGGCCTCGCGCATTGACGACTCGCAGGCGGTGCTGATCGTCACCGCCGACGCGGGCATGCGCAAGGGCATGCCGGTGCCGCTGAAAGAGATCGTGGACAAGGCGATCGAAGCGGCCGACACCGACAGCGTACGCGACGTACTGGTGCTCGACCGGGGCCTGGTGCCGATCGAGCTGAAGCCGGGGCGCGACCTGGACTGGGCCGAGCAGCTCGAGAAGCGGGGCATGGCCTACATCGAGCCGACGCCCGTGAAGGCGACCGACCCCTCGTACATCCTCTACACCTCGGGCACGACGGGCAAGCCCAAGGGCGTGGTGCGCGACACGGGCGGCTACATGGTGGCGCTGCACGCCTCGATGAGCCAGATCTACAACTGCGGCGACGGCGACGTCTACTGGTCAACCTCGGACATCGGCTGGGTGGTGGGGCACAGCTACATCGTCTACGGGCCGCTGCTCAAAGGGGTGCCGACGGTAGTCTACGAGGGCCGGCCGGACCACCCCGACCCGGGCGTGTGGTGGCGGGTGATCGAGAAGTACGGCGTCACCCACGTCTTCACGGCGCCGACGGCGCTCAGGGCCCTGCGCAAGTTCCCCGAGCAGTGGATGAAGAGCGCCGACATCAGCTCGCTGAAGATCCTCTACGCCGCGGGCGAGCCGCTGGACGCGCCGACCTACGAGTGGGCCCACGCGGCCCTTGGCGTGCCGGTGATTGACCACTACTGGCAGACCGAGAGCGGCTGGAGCATGCTGGCCAACCCGGTCGGCGTCGAGCACCTTCCGGTGAAGGCCGGCTCGCCGACCGTGGCCGCCCCCGGCCACATGCTCGAGGTGGTGGACGCCGACGGCGAGTCCATCCCCCGCGGCGAGAAGGGCTTCCTGGTGGACCACGGGCCGCTGCCGCCAGGCATGCTGATGACGCTCTGGAACGACGACGAGCGCTTCCTGAAGAGCTACTGGGAGCACTTCAAGGGCAAGCTGCTGTACATGACCGGCGACTACGCCATCCAGGACGCGGACGGCTACTTCTGGATGCTGGGCCGCGCCGACGAGGTGCTGAACGTCTCGGGGCACCGCCTGGGCACGCGCGAGATCGAGGAGGCCGTCTCGAGCCACCCGGCTGTGGCCGAGGCCGCGGTGATCGGCGTGCGCCACGAGCTGAAGGGCGAGGGCGTGCTGGTGCTGGCGGTGCTCAAGCAGCACATCGCCCCGGCCGACCAGGACGGGGTCTCGCGCGGGATCACCCAGATGGTGCGCGAGCAGATCGGGCCGATCGCCACGCCCGACGCCATCCACTTCGTGAGCATGCTGCCGAAGACCCGCTCGGGCAAGATCATGCGCCGCGTGATCCGGGCGGTCTACCAGGGCGACAACATCGGCGACCTGAGCACGATCGAGGACGACGCCACGGTGGACATGGTGCGCGAGGCGGTGGACCTGCTCAAGGGCGACCTGTGACGGACGGGCGGGCGCCCCGCGCCGGTGGCGCCCGCCCGCAAATGGTATAATTGCACCCACCCCCTGGCCCGACTAGCTTGGAACAAGGAGGTTACCCCCATGGCCGACGTCCGCGATGTGGCGACCCCCGCCCACAATGAGGTGTACGCGCCTGCGGCGGATATCGTCGAGAACGCCAACGTGACGGCGTACGCGCGCTCCAAGGGCCTGTCGAGCTACGACGAGCTGTACCAGTGGACGCTCGACAACCCCGAGCAGTTCTGGGCCGACATGGCCAACGAGCTGGAGTGGTTCGAGCCCTGGACCAAGGTGCTCGACGATAGCAACAAGCCCTTCTTCAAGTGGTTCGTCGGGGCGAAGACCAACATCGTGCACAATGCGATTGACCGGCACGCCCGGTCGTGGCGCAAGAACAAGCTGGCCCTGGTCTGGGAGGGCGAGGACGGCACGCAGCGCACCTTCTCGTACCACGCGCTCAACCGCGAGGTCAACAAGATGGCGAACGTGCTGAAGAGCGTCGGCGTGAAGAAGGGCGACATTGTCACAATCTACCTGCCGCGCATCCCCGAGCTGACGATGATGATGCTGGCCTGCGCCAAGATCGGCGCGGCCCACAGCGTGGTCTACGGCGGCTTCTCGGAGGCGGCCCTGGCCGACCGCCTGGCCGACGCCCAGAGCAAGGTGCTTGTGACGGCCGACGGCGGCTTCATGCGGGCCAAGATCGTCGAGCTGAAGAAGATCGCCGACGAGGCCATGGCCCGCACGCCCTCGGTGCAGACCTGCCTGGTGGTCAAGCGCACCGGCCACGAGATCAACATGGAGGTCGGGCGCGACCTGTGGCTCCACGAGCTGATGGGCCTGCCGATCGCCTCCGCCGAGTGCGCCACCGAGGTGATGGACGCCGAGGACCCGCTGTTCATCCTCTACACCTCGGGCACGACGGGCAAGCCCAAGGGCGTGGTGCATACCCACGGCGGCTACATGGTCGGCACCTACGCGACGCTCAAGCTGGTCTTCGACCTGAAGGAGGACGACCGCTACTGGTGCGCGGCCGACCCGGGGTGGATCACCGGCCACAGCTACATCGTCTACAGCCCGCTGATCAACGGCGCGACCTCGATCATGTACGAGGGCGCCCCGAACTACCCCTACCCCGACCGCTGGTGGTCGATCGTGGCCCGCCACTCGGTGAGTGTGCTCTACACCTCGCCGACGGCGATCCGCGGCCTGATGCGCTTCGGCGAAGCCTGGCCCTCGCGCCACGACCTGAGCAGCCTGCGCCTGCTCGGCTCGGTGGGCGAGCCGATCAACCCGGAGGCTTGGCGCTGGTACCACAACGTGATCGGCAAGGAGCGCTGCCCGATCATGGACACCTGGTGGCAGACCGAGACCGGCCACTTCATGATCACGCCCACGCCGGTCACGCCCCTGAAGCCCGGCAGCGCCACCAGGCCCTTCCTCGGCGTTGAGGTGGACGTCATCCACGAGGACGGGACGAGCTGCGCGCCGAACGAGGACGGGCTGCTGGTGCTCAAGCGCCCCTGGCCCGGCATGATGCGCACCATCCTCAACGACCCGCAGCGCTATGTGGACACCTACTGGACCAAAGTGCCCGGCATGTACGCCGCCGGCGACAGCGCCCGCAAGGACGAGGACGGCTACATCTGGGTGATCGGCCGCCTCGACGATGTGATCAAGGTCTCGGGCTACCGCCTGGGCACCGCCGAGGTCGAGAGCGCCCTGGTCAGCCACCCGGCCGTGGCCGAGGCCGCGGCGATCGGCCTGCCCCACGAGGTGAAGGGCAACGCCATCCACGCCTTCGTGATCCTGCGGGCCGGCTTCGAGGGCGGTCAGAAGCTGGAGGAGGAGCTACGGGCCCACGTCGGCCACGAGCTGGGCCCGATCGCCCGCCCCGACCAGATCACCTTCGTCACCAGCCTGCCGAAGACGCGCTCGGGCAAGATCATGCGCCGCGTGCTCAAGGCCCGGGCCCAGGGCCTGCCTGAGGGCGACGTCTCGACCCTCGAGGAGTAGCTCTGGGGGGACCTGGTTCCCCCAGGCCCCCGCACCATGGGGGCGCCGGGGCGCGGGGAGCCAGCCTCCCCGCGCCCCTTTTTGCGCGCGGCGCGCGTTCATCTATGTACCACCCCGCCGCTCGTCATAGCCCGCGCCCCGCGACCCAGGCGTAGAACCGCTTTGTCACGCGTCAAAGGAGATTGTCGTGATCCGAAGCCTCCGCGCACCGCTCACGCTGGTCGCCGCCGTGCTCCTGCTCGGCGGCATGTTCGCGGCCGGGCCTGGCCCCGGCGCGGCCCTGGCCGCCGCCGACGTCGCCACCTGCGCGCCGAACAGCGGCAGCGCCACGATCGCCGGCATCGTCACCGCCCCCGGCGGCACGCCGCTGAGCGGGGTGCAGGTGACCGCGTACACCGACTACGGGCGGCAGGCCGGCGGCGCCTTCACCAACAACAGCGGCGTCTACCAGATTGGCGGCCTGATCGGCGGCTCGTACCTGCTCCGGTTCGCCCCCCAGGGCGGCGAGCACCAGGCCGAGTGGTACGCCGACCAGCCCACCGCCCTCACCGCCGCGCCCGTGGCCGTGCCCGAGGGCGGCCTGGTGAGCGGCATCAACGCGGAGCTGGCGGTCGGGGCGCGCTTCAGCGGGAACGTGGCCGGGCTGGGCGGCGGCGTGCTTGCGGGCATCGCGGTCACGGTCTACGACGCGAGCGGCGAGCGGGTCGCCTCGGCCTTCACCGACGCCGCGGGCGACTACACCACCAGGCCGGGCCTGCCCTCGGGCACCTACAGGATCGGCTTCGGGGGCGGCTCGGGCTTCCTGGCAGGCTACTACAGCGGCGCCGCCACCCTGGAGGCCGCCACGCCCCTGACCGTATCGGCGCCGACGGTGCGCGGCGGCATCAATGGGACCCTCGCGCCGGGCGGCCGGATCAGCGGCACCGTGACCAGCGCGGCCACTGGCCTGCCCCTCGCCGGCATCGCGGTCTCGGCCTCGGGCCCGGGCGGCAGCGACTTCGACTACACCGACGCCAGCGGCGACTACGAGCTGGCGGGCCTGGGCAGCGGCGGCTACACGGTCAGCGCGGCGCCGTCCAGCGGCACCGTCAACCTGGTGCGGGCCACCCGCCAGGCCGCCGTGAGCGCGCCCGGCGCCGCCACGGGCGTGAACTTCGCCCTCGCCGCGGGCGCCACCCTGAGCGGGACGGTGACGGGCCCCGGCGGGACGCCGCTGAACAATATCCTGGTCTACATCAGTGACCAGGACGGCAGCTTCCAGAACTACTACACCACGAACGCGACGGGCGTCTACAGCGCCACGGGCCTGCCCGCGGGCGACTACAGGGTGCTCTTCCGCCCGAGCAACTACATCCCCGAGGCTTACAACAACCGGCCCGACTTCGGGCAGGCCGACCGCATCGTGGTGCCCGCCCAGGGGACGGTGAGCGGGATTGACGCCGAGCTGGCCCCCGGGGCCTCGGTGCGCGGTCGGGTCACCGACGCGGCCACCAACCTGCCGATCAAAGACATCTTCGTCGAGGTGCTGGACCTCGACGGCGGCCGGGTCGAGACGGCCTTCACCCAGGCCGACGGCACCTACGCGACGCCGCCAACCCTGGCCAGCGGCCAGTACCTGGTGCGCTTCAACGCGGACGAGCGCTTCGCCTCGTGCGCCTATGTCACCGCCTACTACGGCGGCGCCCTGCGCGAAGAGGACGCCGCGCGGCTCACGGTGAGCGCGCCGGCGCCGGCCACGGGGGTTGACGCGCAGCTGACCCGCGGCAGCATCCTGTTCGGCCGGGTGACCGACGCGGCGACGGGCGCCCCGATCACCAGGGGCCAGGTCTCGGTGCGCGACGGGCAGAACCGCTCGGTGGGCTCCGGCCGCCTGACCTTCCTGGGCGGCTGGTACACGGGCACGGCCCTGCCGAGCGGCAGCTACAGGCTGCGCTTCAGCGATAGCGAGCAGGGCTACATTGACGAGTACTACGACGACGCCCCGAGCTTCGAGCAGGCCACGCCGGTGGTGGTGACCGCGCCCACGGACCTGACGGGGCTGGACGCGGCCCTGGCCCAGGGCGCGGCGATCGCCGGGCGGGTCACGGCGGGCGACACGGGGGCGCCGTTCAGGGCGGGCTACGTGGTGGTCTACAGCCTCGCCGGCGAGGAGGTCGGCTACGGCGACATCGCGGAGGACGGCAGCTACCAGGTGCGGACGGGCCTGCCGAGCGGCAGCTACTACGTCGCGGCGGTGCCTTACGGCGCGGAGGGCGGGCTGGCGGCGGCGCCTGCCCAGGGCGGCGAGGGCCGATCGGCCTACGCGATCAGCTTCTTCGGCGGGAGCGTGACGCGCGCCGCCGCCGAGCGGGTGGCCGTCAGCGCGCCGCAGCTGCGGGGCGGGGTCAACATCGTGATGCTGCGGGCGAGCTGGCTGCCGATGCTGCGGCGATAGATGGCCCCACAGTGGTCTGGCGGCCGGCGTAGGGGCGCCCCAGAGGCGGTCCTACGTCTCGGCAAACCTTTGTGGATATCCGGTCGTTTCGCGCCGAGCCGGCGACGTGGGCCGGCCGCCCCGTCACAGCGCGACGATCAGCTCCATCAGCCCGCGCCTGTAGGCGTCGCCGCCGAGCTGCTCCCAGCGGGCGGGGAGCTCGTCGCGCAGGCGGGCGCCCTCCTGCTCGCGCAGGGCCAGGTAGGCGGCGACGGCCGGGCCGGCCGCCCCGTGGGCGGCGTGGGGGGCGAGGAGCTGGCGGGCCACGGCGATATCATTGAGGCCGCCCATGTGGTCCTGGAAGGCGATCAGGGGCTGGACGGCCTGGTCGGCGCGGGGGCCGAGGGTGTCGGCGAAGAGCTCGAGCACGTAGCGCATGCGCTTGCCGTCAATGCGCATCATGTGCAGCTCCTCCTCGTCGGCGGGGAGGCCGCAGCGGTCGTGGGCGCGCAGGGCCTCGTAGTGGCGCCAGAGGGTGCTGCCGCCGAGGTCGCGCACGCGGGGGCGGTCGTCCCAGCAGCCGGGGTCGTTCATCGCGCGGGCGAAGGCGCGCAGGAAGGCGGCGTGCCGGTCGCCGTCGAGGTAGGCCACCAGGTCGGCGTGGGCCGCGCGGCGCTCGGCGCGCAGGGTCTCGGCGAGGGCCGCGATGCTGGGGGCCAGCTGCTCTGGCAGAGCATCGGCGCGGGCCTCGAGGTCGGCGAGCAGCACGTCGCGGTCGCGCACGGCGCCGGCGGCCCGGGCCGTCTTGCCGACCGCCTTGCCGTGGGCGCGCAGATCGGGGCCGGCGTAGACGGGGGCGAGGAGGCGCAGGGTGGCCCGCAGGCGGCGGGTGGCGACGCGCAGGTTGTGGACCTGCTCGATCCCCTTGTCGGCGCGCACGCCGCGCTCGGCTGCCAGCAGGCGCCGCAGGTGGCGCCGCAGCAGGACGCGCCCGAGCTCGGCCAGGGGGGCGTCGGGGGCCGCGTACCAGGGCGCTAGGATCGGGGCCTCGTCCTCGCCGGGCTCGCCCGCGGCGGAGGTGGGGCCGGCGCCGTCGCCCTCGGCGCGCAGGGGCTCGTCGAAGACCCTGGCCCAGAGGTCGGCCTTGGCCACGGCCCTGGCGCCGTCGCCGGCGGCGTGGGGGCCGGCCAGGCGCAGGAGCAGGGCGCCCTCGAGGGGCTCGAGGGCGACGAGGTCGGTGCTCTGGGACTGGCTGTAGTCGAGGCCGTCGGCCACGCGCAGGATGGCCGCGAGCTGCCGGGCCTCGCGCCTGGCCTGCTTGCCCAGGGCCAGGTAGGCGGGCTCGAGCTCGGGGCGCACCTTCTTGCGGTGGAAGGCGACCATGCAGGCCACCAGGGCCCGCTCGCGGGGCGACAGCCCGGCGATGGGGTGGCGCAGGACGATGTCGCGCCCGACCAGGTGGTGGGCCGGCGGGTCGGTGGTCAGGCCGACGTTGTGCAGGAGCCCGCCGACCTCGAGCAGGCGGCGCTGGCGCTGGGGGAGGTCGTAGCGACCGGCGACCGCGTCGTAGAGGGCGAGGGCCAGGTCCGCCACCTTGCGGGCGTGGGCCTGGTCTACCTTGTAGCTGTCGAGCAGCGCTGCGACGTCCATCGTGGTCTCTCGTCTAGGCAGACCAGGAGCATGCTCGCGCCGCGCGGGCGCCCCGGCTCCTGGTCTTCCCGCTCGGGTCTGCTGGTCTAGGTCCGGCTGGCCTCGCGCAGGAGCTCCATGGCGCGCTGGAGCTTGCTCTGGCGCTCGGGGTGGAGGGCGACGTGGGCGCCGAGGGCGGCGGCGATGGCGGCGAGGTCGCTGCGCTGGCCGGCGGGCAGCAGCTCGATCTCGATCTCGGCGAAGGGGCGCTCGCGCCCGCCCGCCCGCAGCACGCCGCGGTCGAGGCAGAGCTCGGCGACCCGCTCGGCGGCGCGCTCGACGTGGAGGATGTGGCGCTCGGTGGCCACCGTGACCGTCGGGCCCACGGGCGCGCCCCCGGTGAGGGCCAGCCCGAGCTCGCGGGCGACGCCGGGCGGCCAGGCGGCGGGGCGCGGGTCGGCGCCGGGGAACTCGTGCTCGGCGCGGCGGTGCACCCCGTCGGGGCCGACCTCGGCGGGGCCCTTGAGGGTGATCAGCGAGCGCTCGCCGACGCGGCGCACGCGCAGGCCGTGGCGGGCGGCGGCGAGCCGCCCGTCGGCGGTGTCGTAGTAGGTGTTGGTCTGCTGCTCGGGCGCCGGGGCGGGGGCCAGGGTGTAGGCGCCCAGCCGCCTGAGGTGGGCGACGGTCCCCAGGGCCTCGGCGGTGACGCGATACTTTGCCTCAATTTCCATGGTGCTTAGGGGCGGGCGCTAGCTAGCCCCACAGATGGCTTGCGGCGGGCGCCGTGGCGCCCTTACGTCCAGCCAAACCTCTGTGGCTCCATCTCAGGTGCCGAGAGCCGGCGATCCGAACCTGGATCTTACCATACCACATTTTGTCCGCTCTGTCTGCGCTCCGCGGGCCGGGCGCCCTCAGGCGATGATGAACTGGAACATGAGCATGCTGTGGTCCGACGCCGCCCTGTTGACCACCACGCGCTCCCGCGCCGTCGCCCCCCCGCGCACATAGACCCTGTCAAGCTCGTGCCCGCGCACCGCCTTGATCCCACGCGGGAAGCGCACGTGGGACAGGCCCACCTTGTGCGCCACGCGCTCGAGGATGCGCACGCGCCCGTGCTCCCAGGTGTTGAAATCGCCGACCAGGATGATCGGACCGCGATGCTCGCACAGCTGCTCCTCGAACTGGAGCATCTGGTCGAGGAAGGGCCGGCGCAGCCGGAAATTGATCCCGTGGCTGTTCAGCACCAGCAACGAGTCCTCCGGTGGGCAGTCGGGGCGCTCGAAGGGGTAGTAGGTGCACAGGGCCATCTTCGGCGTCCTGGTCACAGGCTCGAAGTAGCGCGAGAGCAGGAACTGGCGCCTGACCGCGCGCACGGCCGAGACTGTGCAGACGCCCGTTGGCGCCCCCTGTGCGGGCCTGGTGAAGAAGCTGACCGCCAGGTCGGCGTCGCGCCCCGTGAAGATCTCCTGGTGGGACGCCTCGAGCAGCGGGTCGTGGCGGAACTCCTGCAGCAGGATCAGGTCGGCCTCCGCCGTGTGCGCGGCGAGGGCATCGTAGTAGGCCCCGCGTCGCCCCTTGAACGTGTTCCAGACGATAATATCGAGTGGGATGCCCTTGCGGAAGTAGCGCCGACGGGCCCCGGCCGCGATCGGAATGTGGGCCAGCCCCTCGAGGGGGTGCTCGGGCCGCAGGCTGTAGGAGAGCTCGGTCAGGCGACGGTAGAACGGGTTCCAGAGCCGCTCGAAGAGCGTGGTCTGGCCCTCCAGGGTGGTGCTATCCATGGAGATGAGGCCCCATATCGTACAGCATGAGGCTTATGCCCCGGGTGGCAGAGCCTGTAGGCTCGCGATGCAGGATGTATGCCGCAGTGCGCAAATGGACCGCCCGGCCACGATCTCTATTTTTTCGCTGCTTCAGGCGGGGAACGCGCCGAATAATTTCTGAAATGTAGACATGTTTTATTTTTTGTGCTACACTAAAAAATAGTCATCCCCGCGACACGCTATACAGACCTTTCATGTTTGATGTTGTTATGCGTATTGATGTTGTCGTAGGCATTAACAGATCTAGAAGGTGATGAATGGACAGCAACGAGACTCTTGACCGTGAGCTGATCGTGGAGCGGGCCGAGGCCCTACGGGGCTGGCTGGCAGGGTTTGGGCTCTCGGGTCGCGCCGCGAGCGCGTTCGAGCGCGAGCTTGAGGGCATTATTGCCAACGACCCGGGCGCGTATATCAATGGCCAGCGCCCCCTGGCGGGGCTCACGGTGGACGACTTCGTCGGCGAGTTGCACAGGCGCAACGCGGGCGCCGTGGGCCGGGTGAAGAGCGTCGGCGACAGCATCCTGAAGGAGTTGCGGGCCGCGATCCCGCCCGACACCGCAGTCGCCGGCCCCGCGCAGCCGCCCGCTGAGGCGCCCGCCGCCGAGGCAGCGGCGGTCGAGCCGGCGCCCGCCAAACGCCGCGCCGGCAGGCCCAGGGGCGCGTCGTCCAGGGCCCGCAACGGCGCGACGGACGTGCCGGCCCCCGCCGAAGCCCCCGCCGAAGCGCCCACGGCCGAAGCCCCCGCCGCCGAGGCCCCCGCCGCGCCCAGGCGCCGCGGCAGGCCGAAGGGCTCCACGGCCGCGGCCCGCAACGGCGCGGCGCCTTCGTCGGCTACGGCGGGCGACGCCGAGCCCACGGCCGTTGCTGAGACGGCCGCCCCGCCCGCGGCAGAGGCTACGGCGTCCGAAGAGCCCCCGCGCCGGCGGCGCGGGCGCCCGCGCCGCGACGCCGCGCAGCAGCTCGCGGGGGCCGAGCGGGCGCGGCCCGCCGCGCCGGCAAGGCCCGCGCCCGCGGCCCCCGAGGCCCAGAGCGCCGGCGACGTCGCCTTCGACCAGCTCGCGCGCCTCTGGCCGGCGCTCCACCCCCACGGGCGCCGCGCCGTGGTGCTCTACGCGAGCGAGCTGCTCGCCGAGGCCGGGCGCAAGGGGTAGGGCCGAGGGCCGAAGCTGCGACGGCTCGCCGAGGCCGCGCCGCCGAGCCGCGGCCAGCGAGCCTACCTGTCTCTGTCCTGGTGGGCTGCCCTGCTGAAGCAGACGCCTGGCGCTCCGGCGCGGGCGTGTCGGCCTGACAGGCCGGCTATGGCTCCTTCGAGCGATGCGCCCTGGAGCCGGTCGCCGTATGCTTACGGCAGTGTCGCTCCAGACTCTGAGCTGTGCAGGAGGGCCCCGTGCAGTTGCTGAGCACCCGTCGCGTCCCCGGCCTCGCCGTGGCCGCGCTCGCCGGCCTGACCGCCTTCGTGATCGGCTTCGGCAGCACGATCGGCGGCATCGCCCCCCGCCGCGGCGACGTGGCGCAGAGGTAGCGCCAGAGCACGCCCCGCCCGATCAGGAAGAGGCGCCGGCGCCCCCGAGGATGACCCTCGGGGGCGCCGCGTGTGCCGGCTCAATCGCCGACGGTGCGATCCCTGAGCTCGCCGGTGACGCCCGCCACGACGCGCATGATCTCGTCCTCGGGCCGCGACGACCCGTGCTGCGCCCACCAGTCGTAGAACCAGTGGATCTGGTTGCTGAAGGCGTGAAGCGCGGCGTCGGGCGTGAGCGCGGGCAGATGCTGCCGGAGCTCGGCGAGGATTGCGTCGCCCTCTACGGGGACGCTCGCGGCGACCCGCTGCAGGGTCTGGCCGGCCCGCCTGAGAAAGATCTCGCTCTCGAGGTGCGGGATGGCCCCATCAATCTCGCGCACGTTGCCCAGGTAGCAGATCGTCTGCTGCCGGGGGTTGCCGTTACGGTCGCGGTAGCTCTCAACCAGATACGCGTCGTGGAATACCACGGAGGCGCTCAGGGCGCTCTTGTGCTTGCGCACAACCCACCGAATATACATCGCTTTTCCTGGACGGCGTGCCTGGCCGGGCGCTCGGAGGCCAGCGGGGGCCCGCGCGCCAATATTTTAGACGTAGACTGTTAATATATCAAGTTTCGTGCCGGCGCAAGTCGGGAGGCCCCGGCGCGCATCTTGCAGCGAGCGGCCCCTGAGCGGGCGGGCCGCCGGGGCCGCGCCCGCGCAGACGCAAAGGAGGCAGCGCCGTGAGCGGCAAGAATAATGTGAACAAGGACCACTACACGCAGGCCGGCCGCGACCGCCCCAACGAGAATGTCGTCCACGACGACCACAAAGAGGCGCTGACCCGCAAGCAGAAGCGCATCGCCACCGGCGAGGCCGCCGTCCCCAAGGGCCAGCGGGTCAAGAGCCGGGCCGAGCAGCCGCCCATCGTGATCGGCGCCGACAACGCCGAGCTCCCGCCCCGCGAGGGCGAGGACGAGGATAAGGGCGAAGAGTAAGGCCGGCGGCTCGGAGACTCGGGGACCCGGAGACCTGGAGCGACCCGCGGGGCCGCCAGGGTCTCCGGGTCTCCTCGACTCCTGCCCTACACGCTCAAGGGCTTCCCCAGCCAGGCGGCGTAGAGCTCGCCGAAGCACCCCTTGGCGATCGCGGCCCGCACCTCGGCCATAAGGTCCAGGAGGAAGGCCACGTTGTGCAGGCTGACCAGCCTGATCCCCAGCAACTCCTTCGCCCGGTAGAGGTAGTGGATGTAGGCCCGCGAGTAGTGGCGGCATGTGTAGCAGCCGCACCCCTCCTGGAGCGGCCCGTCGTCCTCGCGCAGGGCGGCGTTCTGCACGTTGAGCCTCCAGCGGTGTTCCGGGTCGCGCACGATGGCGGCGCCGTGGCGCCCGAGGCGGGTGGGGCTCACGCAGTCGAACATATCAATGCCGCGGGCCACGCCCTCGAGCAGATCGTCCACGTCGCCGATGCCGAGCAGGTGGCGGGCCATGCCCTCGGGCAGGTGGGGCACGGTCATGTCCACCACCTCGTACATCTGGGCCTTGTCGGCGCCGAGCGAGCCGCCGATGCACAGGCCGTCGAAGCCCATGGCGCCGATCGTCTCGGCGCTGGCACGGCGCAGGTCGGGGAAGACGCCGCCGTGCACGATCCCGAAGAGGCGCTGATCGGGGTTGGGCAGCGCGCCCGGGTCGCGCCCGCGGTGGGCGGCGAGGCAGCGGGCGGCCCAGCGATGCGAGCGGCCCATGCTCTCGCGGGTGTAGTCGTAGCCGGCGCGGAAGGGCGGCAGCTCGTCGAAGCAGAGGATGATGTCGGCGCCGAGGCCGTGCTGCACCTCGACCGAGCGCTCGGGGGTGAAGACGTGGCGCGAGCCGTCGAGGTAGCTCTTGAAGATCACCGCCTCCTCGGTCACCTTGACCATACCGTCGAGCCGGGTGGGGTGCTGGGGGCGGCGGCCCTTGACCTCGTCGGCGATGCCGCCGTAGACCAGCGAGAAGACCTGGAAGCCGCCGCTATCGGTGAGCATCGGCCCGTCCCAGCCGCTGAAGCGGTGCAACCCGCCTCGGCGGGCGATCAGCTCGTGCCCTGGCTGCAGGTAGAGGTGGTAGGTGTTGCCGAGGATGATCTGGGCGCCGTGGTCGCGCAGCTCGTGGGGGGTGAGGGCCTTGACGGTGCCCCTGGTGCCCACCGGCATGAAGACGGGCGTCTCGACGGGGCCGTGGGCGGTGGCGACCACGCCGGCGCGGGCGCGCGAGCCCTCGTCGCGGGCGGTGAGGCTGAAGATGGTCATAGCGGCCGATTATAGCACGCCGGCTCAGCGGAGGTCGCGGGCCATGGCCAGGCACCAGAGCCTGTAGCCGCGGGCGTGGTAGAAGGCGTGGGCGCCGGTGTTGCGCCAGGCGGTGATCAGCACCAGCTCGGCGGCGCCGGCCGCCCGGGCGACGCCCTCGACGTGGGCGACCAGGGCGCTGGCGACCCCGCGGCGCCGGAACGGCTCGTCCACGAACAGCTCGGTCCGCTCGGCGGAGGGGCGGGGCTCGAGGGCGAAGGGCAGCAGTCGCAGGCCGGCCACTCCCCCGGCGCGCCCCCCC
>DAOLDO010000029.1:0-17801 GCA_035327325.1 Chloroflexaceae bacterium
CGTTCACGGGCGGGAACTTCACGCTGGGCGGCCCGCGCGGTCAGCCGCACGCGCTCTCCTGGACGGCGATGCACGCCGACTTCTGGAATACGTGGCGTCAGAGCGCGCTGGAGGAGTACGTCAACGGCTGTCTGAAGCGCGCCCGGAGCGTGCGCTCGACGAGCTGTCAGCGGTAGGGACTCACGCTGCGCAATCAGGCAAAAGAAGACCCCGATCGCGAGCGGTTGCCACTCCTTCCGCGATCGGGGTCGGGACCCAGGAGACACCTGAGGCCCACCGCGTCATTGTACCACGCAGGGCTACGCGGTTTATGCGTAGCTGGCCATTGAAGCGAGGGGCGTGATGCCGAAGACGAAGGGTATGCGCCGAGCCCATCGCACGCAGGACTCGCTTGCGCCGTTTCGTCGGCGAGCGCGTTGGCACCGGTGGCAGGTGTATGTCGGTATTGGCTGGCTTGTCGTACTGGCGCTTGGAACGCTCCTCCTGCTGATGCGATGAGGATCGCGGCCAGTATGCTCGCAGACCGTGAGGTGATCCATGCGCTTCTCACATATCCCAGTCTGGCTCGCTGCGCTGGTGGGCATTGCCGCACTGACCGCCAGCAGCGCCCTGCTAGTCTCGACATTGGCGAGGCCAGCAGGCGAGCAGGCGCCGGTGGCAGCGGGCACGCTCGCGGTCAGCGCGCCGACAACGAGCATGCTGGCGACGGCAAACGCGCGGCTCACGGCGACTGTCGCCGAGTTCCCCGACATCATCTGCCGACACTGCACGGAAGTTCCCCTGCCGACGGCGACGGAGACTCTGGTTGCGGCGACGCCGACGAACACGGCGATCGTCGCGCCAACGGCGCGGCCAACGCGCGCGCCTACCCGGGTTGCCACCGCCAGCGCAACGATTCCGGCGATCGGTACCGCTCGACCGACTGCGACGCCAACCCGCCCACGGCCTACAGCTACTCCCACGGGCACCACGCCGACCGTGCAGATTCAACCTAGCAGCACGGCTCGGCCACCCAGCCGAACGCCGACCCCGGCGAGCGACCCGGCCGTGACTCGCGTACCACCCATCCCAACGCTGCCGCAGGTGCGTGCGCAGCTCTGGATGTTGTCGGAGTTCGACTCAGCCCAGCAGGTCTATCGCTCGGTGACAAACGAGGTGACCTGGCCCGGCGGCGAGGTGCTGCACTTCGCGCCGGCAATCAGCCTGGAGGCGCCGGCATCGCCCGACCCGATGTATGCGGTTCGCGCCCGCGTCACCGCCTGGAGCTTCGTCAGCTCACACGGGGTATCGGCAACCGCCCCGGATTCGATGGACCAGATCGGCTGTCGGCTGCGCACCCAACCCGCGCCCAGCGATGCGGCCGGCCTCGACGGATGCACATACCGCTATCTGGAGACGCCAACGGCGACCGATATGCATATGCAGGCGCATGCCTTCTGGTCGGTCGGGAATCCGTTGGAGATGTGCATGGACATCTATGTCTACGACCTGGGTCAGCTGCGCACGACCGACCTGGTGATCCAGGCGCGGGTGCTCACCGAGCTGGTTGATGCAATCACTGGCCAGGTTGTGAGCGAGCGTGCGGAGATCGTGACCCTGCCCTTCGCCGTCACGCTTGCTGTGCCGAGGAGCGCCCGATGATGCCTGCGCGCTCTCCCCGACGCACCAGCGGCCAGAGCCTGGTCGAGTTCGCGCTGGTGATCGGCCTGCTGCTATTCATCGTCTGCGCGGCCTTCGACGCGTTTCAGGTCGTGCTGACGCAGGCGACCGTGGCGGATGCAGCAAGCGCTGCGGCGCACCAGGCAGCGCTCCTCGGCGGCGATGACGGGCCGGGCGGCATGGTCGAACACGCAGCGCAGCGCGTGCTCGCCGGCGGCCTCACGACTGGCTCCGGTGACGCGGTCGTATCGGTGCGGTGCGAGGAGCCGTGCCAACGCTACCAGCCGATCCATGTCCGGGTGCGGTTCGAGGATGCGCGCTGGTTTCCGATCTTCAGCGCACGCATGCTAATCGAGCGTGAGGCTGTGCGCGCGTCGGAGAAGGATCGTTCGGCCACGTTTTCGTTGCCATAGGGTTAGACGGAGGTTCACGATGCGCCAACGAACATCAGGCCAGGCGCTGGTTCTCGTCGCGCTCATTCTACCGGTGCTGCTCGGCCTGCTACTCGTTGGGCTCGACCTGGCCGGCCGGCGGATGCGCGAACGCGAGGTGCAGGACGCCCTGCGCGCCGCGAATCGCTCAGCGGTGCAGACCTTCGACTATGCCGCGTTCGCCGAGAACCGCCTGGCGCTGGCCGATGCGGATACGGTCATAGCAGCTGCCCGGCGACTCGCGGCGGTCAATCTGCACGGCGCGAGCGGCCTCACCCTACCGCCGGAGGTGGTCGCCAAGCGGGTGGCGTGGACGGCGCTGCCGTCGGGTGGGGCATGCCTGCTGGAGCCGGACGGGCCGACCCTGCGCTTTCCGACGCCGGTGCTCTGCGCTGTTGCCGAGGTCGAGCTGGTGAGCCCACTGGGGTTGACCTGGACCACCCGGGTCTTCGCGGCCGATACGCTCGATCTGAGCTTCTCGTCGCAGGAATGACAGGAGGAATGTGATGCGCCTCTGGACGCGCCAGGCCGTGCAGGCCCGGCTCCGCGATATCCCCTGGGCGCGGCTGGCGGCATTGCTGCTTGCGCTGGCCGCGCTGGTCACCGGCGCACTGGCCTGGGTGCTGGCGACCGGCGCCGCCCAGACCGACCCGGTGGTATTTGCCGCCGTCGCGGTTGCGCCGGGGGAGCAGATCACGACCGCGCAGTTGACGATCGTCCAGGCCCCGCGGTTTCGCCCGGCCCCACTCCAGGGTATCGCCGACCCGGCGCTGGTGGTCGGGCAGTATGCGCGGGTGCAGATCAGCCCGAATCAGCTGGTGACGCCAGATCTGGTGCAGCCCGCGCCGATCAACCGGCATGTCTTTGTCAATGGCGCGCTGCCGGCTGAGCTGCTAGAGGCGACGGTCTACGAGCTGCCGCGCATCGCGTTGAGCACAGTCACCGCGCAGGACCAGGTGAACATCCTGGTGATCGTCGACGAGACACGCGGGCGCGACCCAGCCTTCAGCGTTGGGGCGATCGACACCCCTGGGCGCGGCGCGCGGGTCGTTCGCGTGCTGCGCGATCTGAATGTCCTGGCGGTGAATGAGCGCACCGCCTTCCTGGAGGTCAGTCATACCCAGAGCCTGTATCTGTGGTCACTCCAAAGTAGCGGGGTGAGCGTGGTCGGCGAGCTCTCCGCCACCGGCGGCGCGCCGCTCGGGCCGTTGCAGCTCGCCGAGCTCGCGCCTGATGACCTTGGGATAGACACGACACCCTGAGCCGAAAGAAGAGGAGCACATGATGAGCAGTGATCAGCACTCTGTTACCGAGTGGCCGCCCTGGCTGCCGCGATTGCGCATGCGACCAGGTATGCCGCCGGAGCCGCCTGCGCCAGTTGATGCGCCTGCGGCATTTGACGAGTCAGCGCCGCCGCAGCTCGATCCCGGAGCTGCGCTCCGGCTGCTGTGGGAACGCGGTGGATGGGACGGCCGGCTGTCGCCCGAAGACGCCTGGAATCGGCTGGTTGGTGCGCACTGCCCATACCCGGAGGAGTTCGCGGCCTATGCGACCTACGGCCCACTCGACCGCCTGCTGCTCGACGAGGAAATCACCGACGTGCATCTCAATGGGCCGGGGCGTGAGGTGATCGTGCGCCGCGCCGGTAGCGGCGGGGAATGGCGGACTGGCGAGATCTGGCACGAGGCCTGGTTTCGCTGGATTGCACTCCAGCTCCAGCTGCGTGGTACCGGTTCCAGCACTGGCCTTCAGGGGCGCGGGACGGTTGATGTGACCCGGCCCGGCCGCCGGTCGTGCATCATCCGCTATGAGATAGTCAGCCCGCTGCTCTGCCCACAGGGACCGGTGCTGGCGCTGCGCTTCCTCCGCCCATCCCGGCTCTCGCTTGGCCGGCTTGCCGAGCAGCAGGTGCTGGCGCCCGCAATGGCATCGTTCCTTGCCGGCTGTGTGGAGGCCGGCATCAGCATCGTGATCATCGGCGCGCCCGGCAGCGGGAAGACCACCCTGGCCCGCGCGCTCCTCAACCTGGATACGATTGCGGATAGCCGGCTGATCTGCATCGAGGACGTGCCTGAGCTGACCCTGCCCAACCCGCATGTGGTGCAGCTGGTCGCCCGCGAGCAGGTCTCAATGCTGAATCTCGCCTACACCGCCTTGCGCATGGCGCCCGCGCGGCTCGTGCTCGGCGAGGTGCGCGGCGCGGAGGCCTACGCGCTGCTCGCCGCGATGCGGGCAGGCAACCCGATCCTGACCACCCTGCACGGCGTCAGCGCCCGCCACGGGCTGGACGCGTTCATCGGCATGGCGCTGGAGGCGCCCGAGGCGTGCAGCTCGGTTGACCTGGTGCGCATGAATCTGAATGCCCAGCCGGTCATTCTAGTCGCGCTCCAGCGGCAGGGCGCACGGCACGAGGTCGTCGAGCTGGCTGAGGTGCTACCGACCGGCGGCACAGCACACCCGATCGCCCAGGTACGCTGGCGCCGCGCCGAGTTTGGCGAGGGCTGGAAGCTGATCTCACCGCCATCGGACGAGCTGATGGATCGTCTGCGCCGTGCTGCCCACCGGCTCACCCTGGCGGAGCTGGAGCTGGCGATGGGAGGAGATTTCCGATGACGATCTTGGTCAGCTCAACCGTACCCGGCCTGCTGGGCGCCCTGGAGCAGGCAATGGGCGGCTCGCAGGAGCTGCTCGTAGTTCGCGATGCGGAGCGCCTGCTGGGGATCATCAGCAGCCCGGACGCCCAGTTCACGGCCCTCATCCTCAGCGACACGATCGAGCCGCGTCCCCATCAAGAGGTCGCGCAGTCGCTGTGGGAGATCGTGGCCTACATGAGCCGCCATCGGCGGCCGCCGGCGCCGGTGCTGCTCACCCTGGCCCGCGAGACCCCGGCAGTGATTCAGGATGCGCTGCAGGCTGAGGTGCGCAAGACCGGCGGCGATGTCTGCCTGCTCTCGCACCGTGCCCGAACGCCGAGCCATCCAGAGGCCCAACAGGCGGTCGCCTGGATCATCGCACAGCTCAGCCTGGCGCCGCCCCATGGTCAGCTGGTGATCGTGCCGGCGACCGCGGCCGGCGGGTCGCGCAAGTCCACCTCGATGCTCAACCTCTGCATCTACCTGCGCAGCCGCGGTCTGCGCGTGCTGCTGGTCGATGTCGATATTGCCCAGGGCGCGCTACTCACCAGCCTGCGCGTTAGCAACGAGCCGCTGGAGTTCTACACCACACTGCCCGAGGAGTATCCCGATCTAGTCACCACCTACCCGACTGAGCTGGTGCGGCGGCGGATCTACCACCATCACCCCTCGGGGCTGGATGTGCTGTTTGCCGGCCACGGCATCCGCGACCAGCTCGATATGGAGCCGCGCCATCTCGACGGGCTGATCGACACGCTCTCACAGCTGGACTATGACGTGGTCTGCTACGACGTGCCGGGCGATTGGAAGCGGCGCAATGTGATCGTCTCGCTCTTTGCGCGGGGGAATACCTCGCCGTTTGTGATCTGCCCGCCTGGCCGCAAGGAGCGCATGGGCGCGCTCGCCGCGCTGGATGTGCTCGGCAAGATCGGGCGCGAGGATGGGCGCACGGCGCTGGAGGCGGCAATGGTGCTGTTCGCTGAGGGCGAGCGCGGCATGGCGGTCACGATTCGCGAGGTGCGGCGCGATGTCTTGCGCCAGTACCCGATGCTCACCGATCTTGGCACATTGCCCCACGACACCGCGCTGATCAGCATGGTCGCCGAGCGCCAGGAGTTCTGCTCAGTCTTCGACCTGGCGCCGCGGCGCGCCTACTGCGCGGCGGTGCGCGAGGCGGCGCGCCGCTGGATGGAGGCGGTCGCGCTGCCGCCGGCCTGGTTGACCAACCCGGATCCCTATGTCCGCTCGGCGCGGTCGTTCTGGCCATTTGGCAGGCGCCCGGCGGCGCGCGCCGACCGACGCTCAGCTAGTTGAAAGGATGATCATGCCACGCTCGACGCCACAAACCTTCCGGCGCGCCGGCGATGGGCAGCGCAGCTACCGTGAGGCGCTGGCCGACGTCACGACCCCGCTTAGCATCAGCGAGCCGATGCGCAGCGCGGTTGCCGCCTATGTCCATCACGCCCGTACACGTGCCGAACTGGTCGCGCTGGCCCAGCAGTATGACCAGCAACTCGATCAGGCCGAGAGCGGTCTGCTCGACGCGGCCGAGTTTGATCAGCTGCTCGATCCGGAGTTCGACCCGACGCAGCGACGGGCGCTCTTCCGGCGGCTGCTCACGGCGGCCCTGGCCCAGAACCGCCTCGACGGCGTCGATCCGGGCGTGCTGCACGACGAAGCGCTGCTGACCCGGCTGTGGGATGAGACCTGCGGCTGGGGGCATGCGGTGCAGCAGCTGCTCGACGACCCGGAGATCACGGAGATCAAGATCCTGGGCACGACAGCGGTCGGCGATGGGCCACGCGGCCGGGTGCGCCTGTCCGATGCGTTCGCCACTGTCGCGGAGCCGCTCAGCCGCGCCGAGTTCCTGGCGCAGTCGTACGGCGTGGCCTGGAATCGCGAGTCGCCCTCGGTGACGCTGCCCCTGCGGAGTGGGATGCGCATGCATATCACCCGCGATCCGCGCGTGGTCTCGGCCAATGAGCGCGAGCCCGGCCTGCTGATCGTGATGCGCCGCGGGCGCAGGCGGCCCTGGATGCTGCGCGACCTGGTTGAGCATGGGATGCTCGACCGGCCCGCAGCGGCGCTGCTGACCGGGCTGATGCATGCCGGCTGCTCGATCCTGATCTCGGGGCAGCAGGGTGCGGGCAAGACGACCGTGCTGGAGAGTCTGCTGAACACCCTCGACCCCGACCGCTATATCGTGCTGATTGAAGATAACGCGAACGAGTTTCGGCTGCACGAGACGGCGCTGGTCAGCCGGCTGCGCATCGACGATAGTCAGCGCACCGATGCCTGGAAGGAGCGGCAGGCAACCGTGCGCGAGAATCTGCGCCTGACACCGGATGTGGTGGTGCTGAGCGAGGTGCGCGGCGATGAGGCCGGCGCGGTGCTGCAGCAGGCCGAGGCCGGCCGCCCGACGCTGACGACGATTCACGCCGACAGTGCCGAGGCCGCCCTCCAGCGCTTTGCACGCCTGGCGGCCACCACCATCCCAAACAACAGCTTCGCCGGGGCGCCGCTCCAGGCGATGCGCGTCGCGAGCAAGGCATTCCATGTCGTTGTCCACGTCGCGTTCTCGCAGCGCCTGCGTCGGCGATTTGTGCAGCACGTCCTGCTCCTGCATGGCCTCGACGAAGCACAGCTGCCGCGCACCCTCGCCCTGGTCGAGAGCCGGGTTGACGCGCATGCGCTCACCTGGCGCTGCAATGCGCGGCTCGAGGATCGCGGGCTGCTCTGGGAGACCCCCGGGATTGTCACCCCGCCGGCGGTCGCCGAGCGCCTGGCGGACATCCCGGAGGCGACCTGGAGCGCCTATTGCTTCGACCCGCTGGCCCAGCCGGCGGGCACACCGGTGCCGGAACAGGGTGACGCGTATGCTGAAGCGCTGGCCAAGGCGCATGCCGCGCTCCGCGAAGGCGCCTGGCAGGAGGCAGTCATCCATCTCGATGCAGCTGCACAGCAACGGCACGACCACCAGGTGGTCAGTTTGATTGATGCTGCGCTCACCGATCTTCCTGAGCTCGCCCAGGTGATCGACCAGACGATTGCGGCTGCGATCCAGGATGTGCGCGCCGCGCTCCAGGCGGGCGACCTGGAGCAGGCACGGGTATTGATCAGCGCACCGCCGGCCAACGCCGTCGTCCAGCGCCGGCAGTTGAGCCACGCCCCGTGGCAGGCGCTCTGCGCCGAGGTCACCCGGCGCGCCGAGCAGGTAATCACCTGCCAGGCCGCGCTCACTCGAGCAAACGTCCAGCAGCACGAAGGTGATCTCCGCGGCGCGTTGCAGACACTACGTCCCTTCGACGCCCGCCTGGTCGGGCCGGAGCTAGCGCTGGTGCTGCTCACGGCTCGCCAGCGCGTCCTGATGCGCCTGCTGAGCCAGGTCAGGGGCGATGCGGCGGCGCGGCAGCAGTATACCGCCGAGCTGGAGCAGGCCAACCGTGATCTGGCCGAGCTGCACGGGCTGGATGACGTGGGTACGGAGCCTGCCGTGCCAGCGGGCCTCCCAGCCGCACCGGCCCAGGTGGTGATCGAACCAGTGCGCCCGGCCGCGCCAGTCCCGCAACTTCCTGCGCCAACTTCCACCTCGCCTCGCACGCCCGAGCCAATGCCCAGCGCGCCCGGCCAGGGCTGGCTCGACGAGGCCTTGGCGCGGAGTCGTGAGCGCATTCGGCTGCGCCAGGGCGCTCAGGCAGATGAGGAGGGAACGCCATGATCAGCAGCTTTCCTCTCCATCCCGGGGTAAGCGCCGTGCTGGCGCTGACTGCGGTGCTGCTTGGCCTGCTGGCCCTGGCATGGGAGCCAGCTCGTGCGCTGGTGCGATCACCGGCGCCAATGGTGCGACGGTCAGCGCCAGACGGCAAGCAGCGGGCGGCGAATCGCATCCCCGATCCCTTCCGGTTCACCCCGGCGCTGCTCGACCAGCGCCTGCTCACCAGTGTGATGATCGCCACCGGGGCCGTGCAGATCATGGTGGCGATCACCCTGGTCGAGCCGATCCTGCTCATCACCGCGCCGCTGAGCGTGCTCCTGGTGCGCCGCGCCACCATCGCCGTTGCTCGGACGCGCTACCGGCGTCGGCTGAGCGCGCAGCTGCTGCCGGCGCTGCAAAGCCTGACCTCACTGATGGAAGGTGGGCGGACGATGCTGGTCGGCGCGTTCGCGACCACTGCGGCAACGCTGCCGGAGCCATTGGGCAGCGAATGGCGCTGGGCACTGGATCGGCTCAATCAGCCTTACCTGGTCACCCGGCCGGATGGCGCCACCGAGCGCTACACCAGCACGCACGCTGCTGTGCTCGATCGTCTGGCCGCCCAGACGCCAGTGCGGCTGCACGCGCAGGTCCTCGACCAGATCGTCGCGATTTACGAGCACCAGCTTGATGCGCAGGCGCATGCGCGGCTGGCACAGATCACGACCGCCCTGGCGCGACGCGAGACGCTGCAGCGGGCGGTGACCACCCTCCTTGGGCGCATCCGGGGCGAGGCATACGTCATCACCGGCGCTTTCAGCGCGATGATCGCCTGGCTGGCCTGGTCCCAGACCGAGCGTCTGATCGCGTCATTCACGACCGACACGGGCCTGCTTGCGCTGATCTGGTTCGGCTGCTGGCTGGTGGCGCCGGTCGTGTTTGCGCTCCTGGCGGTGCGTATCCCGGATCTGCCGCTGTAGCTGCTGGAGGTGATGCGATGCCGATCGCCGGGTTTGATCTTCGTGTCGTGCCGCTGCTGTGGGCAATCACGGCGCTGCTGCTGCTGGGTGCGGCGCTGCTGCTCTGGCCAAACATCCCATGGGGGCGCCTGCGACGGTTCTGGCAGCGAGCGCCGCACCTGATTGGCGGCGTGAGTGGGCTGGCATGCCTGCTCGCCGGCTGGTGGCTGATCCAGGCGCTCCAGCTGGTTGAGCTCGCTGCCGTGCTGGCCGGGTTGCTGGCGCTGCTGCCGGCGCTGATATTCGGCATCTACCTGCCGGGTCTGCCGGCCCGGGCGCATGTGCGCCGGCGGGATCGCCTGCTACTCCAGACAGTCGACCTGACCGGCTACCTTCAGTTTGTGGTCGAGAGCTCACAGGGCGATGTGGAGATTCTGCGCCGCTATGTGCGGCGGCCGCAGCGCCCGATCGCCGATGTGCAGGCGGTGGTTGCGACGGCCCTTGCCGAGCTCGACCGGCGCCGGCGGGGGAGTGTCTTCGAGGTGCTGGTCGAGCAGGCAACGGAGACCGGCTCGTTGCCGCTGATTGCGAGCTGCACGACGCTGATGCACGGCGCGCGCACGAACCGGCGGGCCTTGGCCCCACTGCTGGCGCAGCAGCGCGAACAACTCTTCGACACCGTGGTTGAGGCATGCAAACAGCGGGCGCAGCGCATCGAGCTGCTGCTGATCGGCATCAGCGCAGCGTCGTTAGCTTTTGGCCTGCTGCCCTTCATTCTCTACGTCATGACGGGCGGCGGCACGCTGCTGACCGGTATCTTCGGCGGCTGAGGGTGATGGCACGTTGAGAGGCGGCACGATGGCAGGGAAGCACGAAGAATCCGCGAGCGATCCAAGCGTGCGGGAGGCGTTGCAGCTGATGGAACGGATCGCCGCTCACGACCACGCGATCGCCGCCATGGAGGCCGAGCTGCGTGCGCTGCCGGGAGCCCTGGCGGAACTGGCCGGCCACCCGGTGCTCTGGCTCCTGCTCGGCCGCGAGGGCATCGACCGGCCGGGCGGCGCATGGAGTGCCGTGGTCGGCCAGCAGGTCACCACGGTGCGCCGCCGTGACCCCTGGCTGTTGGCGTTGGTCGCGCTGGTCGCCCTCCTGATCGGCATCGGGATTGGGCTGGGGATCGGCTGGCTGGGTTGGGTTTCTTGAGCACGAGGTGAAGCGGGCGATGACAACCAGACAGCCATTCCCCGACAGTTGTATTCGCGGCCCGGAGCTGCACGATCCGCAGGCGATTCAGCAGCAGATTGCGCAACAGGACGAGGCGGCGCTGGAGTGCTACTACGTCGGCCTTGCGCTGGTGCGACGCGTCAGGCAGTTGCTGAAGCTCCAGCCGCAGCTCCGTGAGGAGCAGGCGGCACGCGCCTTTCTGCTCCACCAGCTGCGGGTGATCGAACAGCAGCACCCGCAGGCCGTCAGCGCCGCATTGGCTCTGTTCGACGAGCAGCGGCGGGGCGAACAGCTGGCGCTCGGAGCGTCTGAGACTGTCATAGCCGACGAGCATCTTGGGTGAGTATGAGGCATCGCCATGATCTGGAATCAGCGCAATGACATCTGCATCCTCCTGAGCCTCACCATTGCCGGCGGGGTCGGGTTGGTGACGCCGTGGGTTGATGCCGGCCTGGCGGCGGTTGACCCACAGCGCGGGCTACGCTTCCTTGCCCAGGTGGTGCGCTGGGAGGTTCTGTTCGGCACGCTGCTGCTGAGCTGCCTACTCCTGATGCTGGCAGCAGGCCGGCTGCTGATGCAGCGTCGGCAGCGCAGGGCTGAGCGCCTGCAGCGCACGCTGCTGCGCCTTGGCGAGGCGCGTGGCCGGCAGGCGGTGCTCGACGAGGTGCGCATGCTGGAGCACGCTCAGCTCAAAGCGCATGTGATGGCGACCCAACGCTGCCTGCTGCAGGCCCAGGCGGCCGACGAGCCGGGCGAGATCCGGCGCTGGGTTGATGCGGGGACAGTACAGGTCACCCGGCTGCTCCAGGTCGTGGTGGGGCTGCATCACGCCGCAGGCGACTCGGCGCTTCCCAGCGATCTGGAGCAGACGGCGCGCGACACGGTGGCCAGCCTGGCAGTCGCCTATCCACACTGCACGTGTACGCTCGAGGTCTGCGGCCCGCGCCCGACCGCAGTTGACGACGTGGTGCAGCGGGCAGTTGTGCTGATGCTCTACAACGCGCTGCACAACGCCTACACCCACGGGCGCCCCTCAGCCGTGCAGGTACAGCTGCAATACGCGCCGGATGCACTCATGCTCGTTGTCCGTGACAACGGCCACGGCGGCGCTTCGCTCGCCCATGCCGGCGCCGGCCGCGGCCTGAACGACATCGAGCAACTGGCGGCGCGCTGTGGCGGCGTGCTGCGAATTGAGAGCACCCCAACCAGTGGCACGGTCGTGACCGCGACCGTGCCGCTCATGATCAAAGGAGCAGCATATGGTCCCCTATGGCCGACTCTGGCGGCTCAATCGGGCGAGCGTGCCCGCCGAGCTGCCCCCGCCACCCTGGCTGAGCGCGGTGATGGAGCAGTGCCACGCCGCCGCTGATGCGCCTGACGATCCATTACCCGTAGCGCGGGGCGCCGTGAGCGCGCGGATTCTGGTGGTCGACGACCACCCGCCCATCCGAGAGTGGCTGGCCGATACGCTCACACCGCTCGGCGTGCAGGTGTTACCGGCGCGCAGCGGCGATGAGGCCATCGCCATGATCCGCGCCGGCGAGCAGGTTGACGCCGTGATCTGCGACGTATTGATGCCCCACGCCGAGATCGAGGGTGTTGAAGCTGCCCGCATGCTCTGGCACGACCACGGCATCCCCTGCCTGATGCTGACCAGCGTGCAGGAGGCGGGCGCCAGGCTGGCCGCACTCTACGCCGGTGCCATCGGCTATGTGGTAAAAGATCTCGCCCACGGCGATCTCATGCGCGCGAGCGTGACCGCGTTGCTTGCCGGCGAGGGCTTGCCGGAGCCATTGACCGAGATTTCGGTCAGTGATGCAGAGGTGCGCCAGATCGATGAGCGCTATGCTGCCTATGTCCGTGCAATGGAGCAGCTCACCCCGCAGCAGCGCGTAGTCGCGCAACTGCTGCAAGAGGGCAAGACCAACCGCGAGATCGCAGAGCAACTCGTCCTCTCGCGCGGCACGGTCAACACCCATGTCAGCCATATCTTGGAGCGGCTCAACCTGGCTACCCGCCGCGAGGTGAAGACACGGGTGCTCTTCGCGTATACGGGTCACGGCGCTGAGCCGGGAGGGAGAACAGCATGACGAGAGCAGAGGAAGACGAGATCGACGGCGAGGAGTCCAGCGCGCCTGGCACGGCGCTGGTTCCCGGCGCAGCGTACGACGCGGAAGGCGGTAACGACACCGCCGATGACCTGGCCTGGCTGAGTCTGGAGGTGCAGAAGGCGCAGCGCCAGATCAACCGCGGCGCCAGCGAGATGGCCGAGGGCATTGTTGGCCTGTCGGTCGCGCTGCTTGAGATCCGGCGGCGCCGGCTGTATCGCTTTGACCAGGATGGCGCCTGTGCGCGCTCATTCGAGACGTTTGTCAGCCGGCGGTTCAATATCAGCGAGCGGCTGGCGCGGCAGTACACCGACGCGATCGCCAGCCTGGGCGAGGCGCAATACCACACGCTGCTGCGCGACATCGGCATCCAGCGCACCTTCGCGCTGGCACTGCTGCACCAGGCCGACCCGGCGCTGCTCGAAGCCTTTCAGATGCTGCCTGCCGACGAGCGCGAGGCGATCACCGCGACCCAGATCGAGACGCTGGCCGCGCAGGTGACAGCCGACGACGATGCCGAGGTCGCCCAACGCCTCGCCCAGCTGGAGCAGGAGCTTGGGCGCAATCAGGGGCTGCTCCAGCAGAGCCGCCAGCGGCTGCGCGATATCGAGGCGATGCATCAGCGCATGGTGCAGTCGCTGATTGACGAACGCGACGAAGCTCGCCAGGACGCCGACCGGCAGCAGAAAGAGATCAAGCGGCTACGCGACATGCTGCGCCAGCCACCAGCGGCTGCAACACCGCCGCTGGCGGCTCCGGCGCCGCACGCCGTTGAGCAAGCGGTTCCACCCGCTGAGCGACAAAGCGTGATCGTCGTAATGCCCTTTGACGTGGCTGCGCTCGTGGTAGATGTGCGCGCCCTGAGCGAGAAGCTGGAGCGACTCACCCAGATCAGTGCTGCCGACGTACCGCCCGAGCAGCGCCGCGACCTGGCCAGTAGCCTGCAGATCCTCGAGCGGTTGGTCAAGACACTCCTGCACTCCTGAGCAACAACGATGACGACAAACCTCCCTGATGCCGACACTCTGCGCGCGCTCTATGACGAAGACGGCAAGACGGTGCGTGAGATTGCGGCGCTCGCGCGCTGCCGGCCGCAGACCATCCTGGCTGCGATGGAGGCAGCCGGGATTGCCCGACGCCGGCGCGGGCGTCGTCGGGCACCACTGCCGGACATTGACCCCGAGACGCTGGCGGAGATCGCGCGACTAGGCGGGCGCGCCCGCGCCCGAGCCGTCGCCCGTAGCCTGGGCATCAATCGTGAGAAGTTCGATCTGCTGATCGGCTACCGGCTGGGTAATCGCGGGCAGATCGAGACGCAGGTGCTCGCCCTACGCGACGCTGAGATCCGCGCGGCCTACGACGCCGGCGTGGCCGTCAATGAGCTGGCGACCCGCTATGGCTGCACGCGTCGGGCCATCAGCCGGAGCCTCGATCGGACAACACCGCGTGTCATAGCCGATAGACCGATAGCCGATAGCCGATAAACCAGCCAAGGGAACCAAAGAGAACCCAAAGCGTAGCCCGTCGCTTTAGGTTCTCCTTGTTTCCCCAGAAGACAAGGAGCACGATGGCATCAAGTTCACCAGGTACGCATGCGCCCACGGACGGACACGCGACCGCAGTTCGCGTCACATGCCCCCATTGTGGGCATCCGATCGATGTGGTGCCCATCAACGCCGTGCCGCCCTCGTCAGCGCCTGCATCGCCGATCGCGCCACCAGCCGTTCGGGCTGCTCGAACCGTGCTGGTAGGGCTGATCCACCGGCTCGTGCCCGTCAGTAATCCAGTCGGCTCAGCGATCGGCACATCGCCACCACCTGACCAGGCCATCAGTGTTGGTAGCCGCCGGTGGATGCTGCTTGGCGTGGTATTGCTGATGGCAGCGGTTGTCATGGCACTCATCGTCTGGGGTCGACCAGGAGCCATCAATGCATCGCCGGTGGGCAGCGTCCCGGCCACAACCGCAGCCGTGAAGAGCGCAGACATCGCCGCCCAGGAGGCGGCGATTCGCGAGACATTGATGGGCTACAATGCGGCCGAGACCGAGGCTGCGGCCTTGCTGCGGATCGATCCGCTGACGCCCTACCTCGCGCCAGAAGGCCCCTTCGCCGCGCGCCGGGCGGCAGAGCTGGCCGAGCGCCAGCGACGCAATGCCCCGCATCGCTCGATCCTGGTGCGCTGGGGGATCGGCGCGATCACCGTGAATGGCGACACGGCGACTGCCGTCACCCAGGAGACCTGGAGCAACCAGGAGGCCGGCGCCGTCGCGCCGGAGCAGGCCACCGTGCGGGTGACCTATACGTTGCGTTGGGAGGCTAAAGTGGGGAGATGGCTGATTGTCGAGACCAGCCAGATGCCGCTGTAAGGCTATCCACTCCCTGGATTCCACAGCTGCAGGCCAGGGACGCGATCAAATCCGCTATCATGGCTGGCCAGATGGCGCAACTTGTGATTACGCATCACCGCCACGATCAGCGAATCGTTGGTCAGTAGGCCATGGTCGCGCCGGAACGCCTTGCTGGCGTGGAGATCTTTCACGGCGAGCGGGAGAATATCAACGCCGGCCTTGCCAATGTCGCTGGCGACGGTGAGATGGCGCGCGAGGCTACGAACGAAGGCGGGGTTCTGCTGGAGATACTCCACCGTCTCGCGCGCTGAACGCTGGAGCTGCTGACGCGCCTCGTTCACCATTACACGGTGGGTGACCTCTGCGACGACGAATGCAGCGGTGAACCCCTGGACAGCTCTCTGCCGGACGCGTTCAAGGAGCTCCAGACACTGCTCCCCAAGCGGGCCAGTGCTCCCAGCCAGGACAAAGATGTTTGCGTCGATAAAGACCGCAGATCCGTCCGGCAGCTGCGCGAGGGATTTCATTCGTCGAGATTCCACTCAGCAATCGACGCAGACATCGCCAGCTCAAGCGCGTCTTCCTCCGGGAGCGGCGCCCCAAACCAGCGCGCCACCATCGCCTGGGTCGCTGCTCCACCGGGCGCCTCGGTCGATAGCTGCGTGTCGTCCTCGATCGGGGTGTGCCAGAATGCCGGCTCATCAGCAGGAGCCGGTGATGGCTCGGGTTGCAGCGAGTGCTGGAGACGCTCGGCCAGGAGCGCGACCAGACGCGCCTGGTCAACCGGCGACAGCTGCTCAATGAGCGTCACTGCGGCTTCATACGTTGTTGTCACGGCGCGTCCTCCTTTCTCCTTCACTGGCTGTACCAACCGAATTGCTTGCTCAAGTATAGCATGTTCATGTGGGCACTGGGGTGCCCTGATCGATATCGACCCTAAGATAATCCGGCTTGACTGATGCCCGAGCCCTGACCTCCTGCTACGCTGCGCAAAGCCATATTCGTCGTCCCTATGCGCAGGAGTAGCTTGATGAATAGCTCCGTACGTTCTCTTTCCCTCCGGCCCGGCGATGCGCGCCGGTGGTTGCTGTTGCTTATCAGCACGCTGATCAGCATCCTGCTGGCGCTGTTCCTCGCGGTGCCGATCGCCCGCGCCGACTCGCCCTTCAACGACATCACACAGCCGCGGCCGCAGGGCGGTGGCGCTGGAGCCGCCGGTGACTCCTCGTCGGCCGGTGCGCCAGTGCTCCCGGCCATGCTCCCCGGCTACGCCGAGCTGCCGCCACCGCTGCTGCTGGCGGCGCGCTCCCGCGCTGCGCTACCCTATGCGGCCCCACAGCAGCAGCAAGGCCCGCAGACCGACCCCAACAACCCGCTGGCCTGGATCGGCCTCGGTCTTAACCCGGGCAAGTGGCTGCTCGACTCGGTGCTCGGGGCCGCAACCGGGATGATCTACTCGATCACCTCGGTCTTTGAGGTGCTGGCCCGCTTCGGCAATGGTCAGATCGTCGATCTGAACGGCCAGATTACGAGCGCATCGAATACAGCCTTCGGCTTTCTGTTCACCACCCCCGAGGCTCTCACCGTCTCGTGGGTCGGCGCGGCAGGATTGGGCAGCCCGCAGGCGCTGCACGACATCATGCGCCAGGCTGCGCTCTCGATCCTGGTGATCATCTGCACCTACCGGGCGCTCTTTGTGTTGACCAGCGGCATGTTTCGTGACGGGCTGGTCGATCTGTTGATCTCGTTCCTCGGCGGATTGCTTGGCATCCAGGGCGCCTGGTGGTTCTGCACCCTGTTCGTTCGTACGGCCAATCTGATCACCGCGCAGATGCTGTCGGTCGCCTTTGGCGGCGGGCTGGGAAACTGGATCCCGCTCGACCCGCAGAACTACTTCTGGTCGTCGCTGAGCAGCATCCAGGGCGTCAGCCTGGCGATCGCGCTGGTGACGATTCTCTACTGGGGAACACTCGCGCTGCTGGCGATTCATGCCCTCGTGCGCATTGTCATGGTCAACCTGATGCTGATCGTGAGCCCGTTTGCCGGCCTGGCGATCGCGACCGGCGGCGGCTGGAATTACGCGCGGGTCTGGTTCTTCCGCTTTGTCGAACTCCTGGCGACCCCGCTGATCTGGGGCCTGACCCTGGGCTTCGGGCGGGCGCTCATGACCGGGTTCGGCGTCGATACTCAGCCGATCCTCGGCCCGATCCTGGCCGTGATCACGATGCTGATGGTCTTCAAAGCGCCGCGGATGCTCGGGTTTGCGGCCCAGGAGGCGGTTACCGGCGCACGCAGCCTGTGGCGTATGTCCGAGCGGGCAGCCTTCGCCGGCATGATGGGCGGCGGTGCAGCGGCCGGCGCAGCTGCGGGCACTGCCGCCGGTGCGTCAGCGGCGGGAAGTAGCGGCAACGCCCCGACGATCTACGTCGATATGCGCAACGCCGGCGTGGTGGATGGGCAGTACCGCCAGGAGTGGGATGGCCCGTCGTTCGGCGCCGCAGCAAGTCGGGCTGCGCTGCCGCCTGCATCGGCGCCACAGATCATCGACGGAGACAAGTGACAATGCAGACCCTCCTTGCGCTCTCGCCGCTGATCATCCGCATCCTTAAGATCGTCGTGCCGGTGGTGATTGGGTTGCTGTTGCTGCCAATCATCGCCGCCTCTGCCATTTTGAACAAGAGCACCGTCACATGGCCGGTGGTCGCCCCGACGCAGGTGGCCGCCGGCCAGACCGCCTACCTGGCGA
>DAOLDO010000030.1:0-17338 GCA_035327325.1 Chloroflexaceae bacterium
GGTCTTGATCCGCGACGCCCAGGGCCAGCCCCAGCTGCGGGCCGCGATTGTCCGCGACCTGACCCGGCAGCGGCGCCTCGAGCACGAGCAGCTGCTCCTCCAGGAGCAGGTGATCGCCGACCAGCAGAGCCAGCTGCGCGACCTGAGCGCGCCGGTGCTGCGCCTCGCGGCCGGCGTGGTGGTCGTGCCGGTCGCCGGCAGCATTGACGACTGCCGCGCCGACGAGATCGTGGACGCCGTCCTGGCGGCCCTGGCCCGCCAGCCGGCCGCCACGGCGATCATCGAGATCGGCGGCCAGCCCGCGATCGGTGGCCCGGTCGCGAAGCTGCTGCTCCGGGCCGCCCGGGCCCTCAGCCTGCTCGGCACCGCCGTGATCGTCACCGGCGCCCAGCCCGGCCTGGCCGGCGCCCTGTCCGCCCTTGGCCTCGAGCAGCTCGGCGTGTCCCTCCACGCCACGCTGCAGGAGGGCGTCGGCACGGCACTGAGGCAGCCCAGCCGCCAGGGCGGCTAGTGCCGGCACGCCCTCAGGCTCAACAAGGACCCTTGCCCCTGCCCTGCCCATGGCTCGAAGCTCAGCGCTCACCACCCAAAGGAGAAACAGCATGGCTCACCTGATCAGCGGTCTGCACCACCTGACCTCGTGCGTCGCCGGCGCGCAGGAGGACATTGATTTCTTCACCAGGATCATCGGCCAGCGCATGGTGAAGCAGACGGTGCTCTTCGACGGCACCCTCCCGATCTACCACCTCTACTACGGCAACGCCGGGGCCGAGCCCGGCAGCATCATGACGACCTTCCCCTTCAAGCAGGCCGGCATCTACGCCCGCAAAGGCAGCGGTCAGGTGAAGGTCACCGGCTATAGTGTCCCCACCGCGTCCCTCGGGTTCTGGGTGGAGCGCTTCGGCCAGTACGGCGTGAAAAACGCGGGCGTGGCCGAGCGCTTCGGCCAGAAGTACCTGCACTTCGAGCACCCCTGCGGCCTCGAGTTCGAGATGATCGGCGACGACGCCGATGACCGCGAGCCCTGGACGACCGACGAGGTGCCCGCCGAGATGGGCGTGCGCGGCCTGCACACGATCACCCTCTCGCTGCGCGAGACGGCCGAGTCTGAGCGCTTCATGGTCGAGGGCCTCGGCTTCCGCAAGGTCGGCGAGGAGGGCGCCTACACCCGCTTCGCGGTCGGCAAGGGCGGCGCCGGCTGCACCATTGATTTCCTCCACGAGCCCGACGTGCCCGCCGGTAGCTGGACCTTCGGCGTCGGCACGGTGCACCACGTGGCCTTCGCCGTGAGGAACGACGAGGAGCAGGCCCAGGTGAAGGCCTACCTCGAGGGCATGGGCTACACCGACGTCTCCGAGTCGAAGGACCGCAACTACTTCCACTCGATCTACGTCCGCATGCCCGGCGGCGTGCTCTTCGAGGTGGCCACCACCGACATCGGCTTCGCCACCGACGAGCCCCTCGACCAGCTCGGCAAAAAGCTGCTGCTCCCGCCCTGGTTCGAGGATCGCCGCGAGGAGATTGTTGCGCCCCTGGAGCCGATCAGCATCCCGGCCGAGGCCTCCGGGCGGTAATATAGAACCACACAAGTCCGAGGGACGTAGGGGTGCACCGATGTGGGCGCCCCTACGCCAGCCGAAAGCCAACGATGAACCCCCACCTCGACCAGCCCGTGCTCACAGCCGGCGCGCCCCTGGAGGGTTGCCGCGCGGCGGCCCTCCTCGTCCACGGGCGCGGGCGCGACCCCGCGGAGATGATCGCCCTCGCCGAGGGCTTCGGCGTGCCGGGCGTGGCCTACCTCGTGCCCGCCGCCGCCGAGCGGACGTGGTACCCGTACAGCTTCCTCGAGCCCCTCGGGCGCAACCAGCCGCTGCTCGACTACGCCCTTGAGGCGTACCTCGCCCGGGTCGCCGCGCTCCACGCCGCCGGCGTGCCCCTGCGCAAGATCGTCCTGATGGGCTTCTCCCAGGGCGCGTGCCTCACGGTCGAGTACGCCGCCCGCCACGCCGGGCGCTACGGCGGGGTCGTCGCCTTCACCGGCGGGCTGATTGGGCCCCAGGGCACGGTGTGGGAGCGCTGCGGCGACTTCGGCGGCGCCCCGGTGTTGATCGGCGGCGCCGAGCGGGACGCCTGGGTGCCGGCCTGGCGCATGGGCGAGAGCGCCGAGCACTTTCGGCAGATGGGCGCCCAGGTTTCGACCCTGTTCTACGCCGGCGACAGCCACGTCGTCAGCGACGACGAGATTGCGGCCGCGCGGGCGATCCTGCGGGCCGCGGCGGAGGCGGCGTGATGCTCCAGTTCACCCACGAGAGCTTCCCGGTGCGCGTCGTGTTCGGCGCGGGGAGCGTGGCGCGGCTCGCCGACGAGGCCGCCCGTCTCGGCCTGGAGCGGGCGCTCGTGCTCTCCACGCCCGGCCAGCGCCGCCTCGCGGAGCAGGCCGCGGCCACTCTCGGCGCCCGGGCAGCCGCCATCCACGCCGGCGCGGTGATGCACGTGCCCGTCGAGTCGGTGGCGGCGGCCCGCGCCGAGGCCGGCCGGCTCGGCGCCGACGGCTACGTCGCCATCGGCGGCGGCTCGACCATCGGCCTCGCCAAGGGCCTCGCCCTGGAGACGGGCCTGCCGGTTGTCGCCGTGCCCACGACCTACGCAGGCTCCGAGATGACGCCGATCTACGGGCTGACCGAGGGCGGCGTGAAGCGCACCGGCCGCGACGAGCGGGTTCGCCCCCGCGCCGTGATCTACGACCCCGAGCTCACCCTGAGCTTGCCGGCCGCGGTCGCCGGCCCGAGCGGCATCAACGCCCTGGCCCACTGTGTCGAGGCCCTGTACGCCCACGACGCCAGCCCGATCACGCTGCTGATCGCCGAGGAGGGCATCGGCGCCCTGAGCGCCGGGCTGGCCGCGGTGATCGCCGACCCCGGGGGCCTGGAGGGTCGTGCGCAGGCCCTCTACGGCGCCTGGCTCGCGAGCGCGGCCCTGGCGTCGGCCACGCTGGGGCTTCACCACAAGCTCTGCCACACCGTCGGCGGCAGCTTCAACCTGCCCCACGCCGAGGTCCACACAGTGATCTTGCCCCACGCCGCCGCCTACAACGCGCCCGCGGCCCCGCAGGCTTTGGCCCGCGCCGCCCGCGCCCTGGGCGCCCGCTCTGCGCCCGCGGCGCTCTTCGACCTCGCCGCATCCCTCGGCGCGCCAACCTCCCTCGCAGCGATCGGTATGCGCGAGGGGGACCTCGACCGCGCCGCTGACCTCGCCACCCGCAGCCCGTACCCCAACCCCGCCCCCGTCACCCGCGAGGGCGTCAGGCGCCTGCTCGACGACGCCTTCCACGGGCGCAGACCGAACGGAGCCACGCCATGACCGACAAGCGCCTCTCGATGCGCGACGCTATCGCGCGGTACGTCCGCGACGGGATGTCGGTCGCGATCGAGGGCTTCACGGCGTGCATCTGCTTCGCCGCCGGCCACGAGATTATCCGCCAGGGGCGGCGCGACCTGACCCTGATCCGCATGACGCCTGACCTGATCTACGACCAGATGGTCGCCGCCGGCGTGGCGAATCGCATGGTCTTCAGCTACCTCGGCAACCCCGGCGTCGGCTCGCTGAACGCCATCCGTCGCGCCGTCGAGGAGGCCGTGCCCGGCCCCCTGGAGCTGGAGGAGTACTCGCACTACGGCATGGTCGGCCGCTACATCGCCGGCGCCACCAATCTGCCCTTCTACCCGCTCCGCTCCTATGCCGGCAGCGATCTGCACCGGGCCAACCCGCGGATCAGGTTTGTGGACGACCCCTACGGCGGCCCGCCGATCGCGGTGGTGCCGCCGCTCAAGCCCGACGTGGCGATCATCCACGCCCAGCGGGCCGACGCCGGCGGCAACACCCAGCTCTGGGGCCTCCTCGGCTCCCAGAAGGAGGTCGCCTTCGCCGCCCGTCGCCGGATCGTGGTGGTCGAGGAGATCGTCGCCGAGGCGGTGATCCGCGCCGACCCCAACCGCACCCTGATCCCCGGCCTGATCGTGGACGCCGTCGTCCACGAGCCATACGGCGCCCACCCGTCCTACGCTCAGGGCTATTACGACCGCGACAACCAGTTCTACCTTGACTGGGAGGAGCGCTCGCAGCGCCACGGGGGCGTCGTCGCATGGCTCGACGAGTGGGTCCACGCCGTGCCGGACCGCGCCGCCTACCTCGTGAAGCTCGGCCCCGAGCGCCTGGGGCGGCTCAAGACCGCGCCCGCCCTGGCGGCCGCCGTGGACTACGGGGACTACCGATGAGCTACAGCGCCTCCGAGATGATGATCACCGCCGCCGCCCGCGCCCTCGCCGGCGCCCGCACGGTGTTCGTCGGCGTGGGCCTGCCGAACATTGCCTGCAACCTGGCCAGGCGCACCGTCGCCGCGGACCTGGAGCTGATCTACGAGGCCGGCGTCTACGGCGCTCGCCCGGCCCGCCTCCCGCTCTCGATCGGCGACCCGACCCTCGTCACCGGCGCCACTGCCGTGGTCTCTCAGGCCGACCTGTTCGGCCTCTACCTCCAGGGCGGCCTGGTGGACGTGGCGCTCCTCGGCGGGGCCCAGATTGACCGCTTCGGCAACCTGAACACGACCGTGATCGGCGACTACGCCAGGCCGAAGGTCCGGCTGCCCGGCAGCGGCGGCGCGTGCGAGATCGCCACGAGCGCCGGGCGGACCTTGATGATCATGCGGCTGAAGAGGCGGGCCTTCGTCAGGCGGCTCGACTTCCTCACCAGCCCCGGCCACCTCGACGGCGGCGACAGCCGCGAGCGCCTCGGCCTCCCGGGCGGCGGCCCCTCGCTCGTGATCACCGACCTGGCCCTCTTCGACTTCGACAACCCCGAGCGCGAGATGCAGCTCGTCGCCACTCACCCCGGCGTCAGCGTTGACAGGGTGCGGGCGGAGGTCGGCTGGGACCTGCGCCTCGCCCCCGCGGTCGGCGCCACCGAGCCCCCGACCGACGAGGAGCTCCACCTGATGCGCGCCGAGCTCGACCCCGCGGGGCTGTACCGGTAGGCGCCTGAGGCGCCAGGAGTTCAGCGCGGCCTGGCGCGGCCATGGGGGCGTCGAGGACGCGACGGCGCGGATTCTCGGGAAGTAGGCTCGCAGCCCTTCGCTTCGGTGGTATGGTATTGCCTATGAACGACGTCTACATCGCGGCGGCTCTGCGCACGCCCGTCGGCCGCTACGGCGGCGCCCTCGCCGGGGCGCGCCCCGACGACCTCGCCGCCGACCTGATCCGCGCCCTGGTCGGGCGGACGGGCATTGACCCGGCCGCCGTCGCCGATGTGTACCTGGGCGCCACCAACCAGGCCGGCGAGGACAACCGCGACGTGGCCCGCATGGCCGCGCTCCTCGCCGGCCTGCCCGTAAGCGTCCCCGGCGTCACCGTCAACCGGCTCTGCGGCAGCGGGCTGGAGGCGGTGAACCAGGCGGCGCGGGCCGCCGCCCTCGGCGAGGGCGAGCTCTACATCGCTGGCGGCGTGGAGAGCATGACGCGGGCGCCCTTCGTTTTCGGCAAGAGCGAGGGCGCCTACGAGCGCACGCCGCCCCAGGTCTATGACACGACGATCGGCTGGCGCTTCACCAACCCGCGCATGGCGGCGATGGGCCACACCATGGCCCTCGGCGTCACGGCGGAGCTCGTGGCCGAGCGTTACGGCGTCGCCCGCGAGGACCAGGACGCCTTCGCCCTGGAGAGCCAGCGCCGGGCCGCCGCGGCCCAGGCGTCCGGCCGCTTCGCCGACGAGATCGTCCCGGTGCGGATCACCGCCGCCCGCAAGGGCCAGCCGCCGGCACTGTTCGAGGCCGACGAGCACCCCCGGCCCGATACGACCCTCGAGGCCCTGGCGAAGCTCCGACCCGCCTTCAAAGAGGGCGGAACCGTCACTGCCGGCAACTCCAGCGGCGTCAACGACGGCGCCGCCGCCCTGCTCCTGGCGACAGCTCCGGCCCTCCAGCGCCACGGGCTGCGCCCCCTTGCCAGGGTCGTGAGCATGGCCGTGGCCGGCGTCGAGCCCGCCGTGATGGGCCTCGGGCCCATCCCAGCCACCCGCCGCGCCCTCGCACGGGCCGGGCTGCGGGCCGGCGACCTCGACCTGGTGGAGCTCAACGAGGCTTTCGCCTCGCAAGCGCTCGCCTGCCTCCGCGAGCTGGAGCTCGACCCGGCCCGCGTCAATGTGAACGGCGGCGCCATTGCCCTCGGGCACCCCCTCGGCGCGAGCGGCGCCCGCCTCCTCACCACCCTCGCCCATGAGCTCCGCCGCCGCGGCGGACGCTACGGCCTCGCCACGATGTGCATCGGGGTGGGCCAGGGCATCGCCACAGTGATCGAGGCGGCGTAGCGCCCTGCCCCGCGAAGCGGCGTGGCGAAGCTCGCCTGTAGCCCATGGCTGAAAGCTTGTCTACTGAACCAGCATGCGCCCTACGGCGTGCGCGCGCCCTTCCCGATCTCAGGCTGCCGTTGGCCGGTAGGGCCGTATGTAGCACGCGGAGCGTCGAGCTTGCCGATTTCCTTACACTGAGGAGAATCTCGCTCAGAGCGACAGGACCTACGACCTGATCCTGTCAGCGCCGCTCCAGCGGCTGGCCGCGCAGCGGCCGGCCCGCGATCGCGCGCTGCTCGTTATCGCTGATGCGCGGCTCGTAGTAGGTGAAAAAGATCTTGCCGATAAGGTCGCGCCGGCTGCGCACGCCAGTCTTGTCAAACACACTCTTGAGGTGCTGCTGCACCGTGTGCGCCGAAAGTACCAGGCGCGTCGCGATCTCGGACGTAGCGTTGCCCTGGAGTACCAGGCGGGTCACATCCTGCTCACGCTCGGTCAGGCCGTAGGCGGCCATCAGCAGCGCCGCGATCCGGGCCGGGTGGGCGGGCTCGATAATAATCGCCACCCGCTGCGTCCCCGTGGTCACCAGCGTCGCGCCGTGGAGCACCAGCCACTGGCCGCCGCGCCCCAGCACCCGTGCGACGGCGACCTCGCCCGGGACGCCTGGCTGCACGGCGGTACGGAGCGCACGTCCGGCCACGGCCAACACTGCCGGCGGCAGCTTGCCATGGGTCTCCCACGCGCCATCGGTCAAATCATCGAGCCAGCGCGCGGCGCCAGGCGTGTGCGACTCGACGCTCCAGTCCGCTCGCAGCACCAGCAGCCCGGGCGCCTCCGGCACTTCTGGCTCGGTCGCCTCCCCGACCAGCAATCCGCGCCGCGCGCCCTGCCCAAGGTAGGGTGACAGTTCGCGCAGCAGACGGATCTCCTCGGCGTCGAACAGCGGTTGGTTCGGCGCGCGGTACAGCCCCAACATCCCCCATGGCTCGCCAGTCGACGTGCGAAGCGCCAGCAGCAGCTCCTGATCGCCCCCGTAGGGACGCACGTAGCGGTTCCAGCCGGGGCTGCGGCTTGGATCGCCGCCTGTCGCCTCGTGCAAGGTCGAAAACCCGCGCTCGGAGCATGCAATATCGGCTACCTTGTGGAAGTCGTCTTCATAATACTCGTGCGCGAGCATCTCTGGCGGGAGCTCCGGCATCATAGGGTTGAAGTGGCTGGTGATCAGCAGCGAGGCCGGGTCGAGGGTGTACCAGCAGGCGCCGCCGTAGTGCGGCACAGCCTGGATGAGCACCTCCCCCGCCGCGCGCCAGAAGCTGGCGAGGTCGAGGCACTGTCCGGCCAGCGCGGCGATCCGCTCAAGGGCGCGTTGCTTTGCGTATCCGCTCATGGGTAAAGTGTAGACTACCGTGGCATGTCTGGCAATACCAGGTTTCTGGTAGAGACAGCGCCGCCCCCTCTGGCGTACGCTGAATGAGGAGACGGCTGCAGCGTGACGGTGGTCCACCGAACAAAGGGGGCGCCATGCAGACTGGTGCACACACACCGGAAGAGCTCGAAACGTTGTTCGAGGACACCCTCGTCATGCGCGACGGCCAGGCGTTGGCGGCCCTGTTCGACCATGGGGCGGTGCTGGTCGCCGAGGGTCAGGCGATGGCGCGTGGTGGCGCGGCGATTGCGCGCCTGGCCCTGGCGCGCTGGAGCGGCGAGCACACCTATGTCGCCGACCCGCAGTGTGTCGTCCAGGCGCGCGATCTCGCGCTGATTGTCACGGCGGGCGGCATCAATGTGGCGCAGCGCGCTCGGAATGGGGCGTGGTACTATGCGATCGTCCTCGTCCATCTCGACGCTGGGGGCGCCCCACAGGCGCAAGCGGGCGGCGCTCTTCCTGGCGCCGGCATAGGCGATCGCTGAGCAAAAGGCTGTTGTCGGCAGGAGCACGGCGCGCATGCCTCATGGCTCAGGGAAGGCATCGGGCGCTGGCGCGGACAACCGATGCATTTGCCCCGCTTCACGAGCAGCAGGATGTGAGCGCCAACCAGCATTCGGGGGCCGTTTCGTTATGGTGCGCGAGCCGGAGTCCTTCGCTGGGCCTGCTGCGCAAACACCGGGGAGGTTACGATGCCACGAGCGAGCCGTCTAGCCGGCCTGCTGGCCTGTCTGCTGATGGTTGTGGTCAGCCTGCCAGGGCCCGCAGCGACACCGGCCGCCACGGCGGCGACGCTCCCGCCCTTCCCCTTCCCGATCGCCGATGGCCCGCGCCCGACCATCGCGCTGAGCAGGCTGGGGGGCGCCCCCGGCGACCCCGTGACGGTTAGCGGGCAGGGTGTGGCGGGCTACCCGGGCGTGCGCGTGGCCTGGGCGGTGGACGGCATCACGCTGGCCGTGGCCGAGACGCCCCTCGATGCCGCGGGGCGCTACCGCGCGACCGTCACCGTGCCCACCAATCTCCCCGATGGCCCCGTGCAGCTCTGCGCGGCGGTGAGCGGCGCGCAGGCCGCCTCGTTTGTCTGCGCGGGCTTCGCGCTGGAGGCGGCGGCGCCGGGCGTGGTCACGGGCCAGTTGCCCATCGCCGGGGTCGCGCCGGCTGCGCTCGCCGCGCTCAACGCCGAGTTCCGCCTGCTCGACGCCGCCGGGGCCACCGTGGCCAGCGCGCCGATCGCCGCCAACGGCAGCTTCCGCCTGCCCGCCGTGCCGCCCGGGACCTACCGCAGCAGCGTGGTCGGCGAGGTGCCGCTGGCGGTCTCGACCGGGATCGTCGAGGTGGCGCCGCGTGGCAGCGTCAATGTGGACATCGCGCGGGTTGACCCATGCCTGAACCTTGCGGCCCTTGCCGGGTCGCCCACCACGATCAGCGCCAGCCCCTCGCGGCCCAACTTCGAGCCCTTCGTCGTCGATCTTGGCGGCGGCCAGCGGATCACCGCCCAGCGTCCGCTCGACGTTAACTTCGGCACCTACATCAACGGCGTCGCTCTCAACGTGCGCTTCCGCGCCACGCCGCAGATCAAGCCGGGCCAGGTGCTGCGCGGGGTGAAGTACACGATCTTTCGCCCCGGCGCGACCTCATTCGAGCTCGGCACGGCGACGCAGGCGCCCTACGAGCGCAGCTTCAACGTCGGCCTGCTCGCGCCCGGGCGCTGGACGATCAAGGCCGAGCCGGTGATTGACGGCGAGCCATGCCCGAACCTGGGCTTCCGCTCCATTGATGTGATCGCCGACCCGATGCGCGCCACGGCAATCCAGCCCGGCACCGGGCGCACCAGCTGGAACGGCCAGCGCTACAGCTTTGAGGGCGTCATCCCTCACGTCCGCATCGGCAACCAGACGGTGCTGCCGGCCGAGTTCAATCTGCCCGTGCCCTACTTCAACCAGCTGAGCAATCGCCTCTCGGCGGGGCTCCAGGTGCGGGGCAGCCTGGCCCTCGACGGCACCACGCACATGCAGGCGCTGCGGCTCAGCGCCGAGGCGCGGGTGCTTAATCAGACCCTGCTGCCTCAGGGCAGCGGCCTTAACCTCATGCCGGCCCTTGACGAGCGGGTCTACATTCCAGACGGCAACCTGCGCCAACTCGCCGTGCCATTCGGGCCCTTCCCTGTCGTCCCCTCGTTCTATCGCGAGGTCGTCGCGCCAAAGGTGCCTGTGGTCTCGTTCTTCGGCGTGATCAACGTCGGGGTCTACGCGCGGGCCGGCGTTGGCGGCTCGATCATGCTCGCCGGCAAGATCTACCCGCTGGCCCCGGCCCTCGAGGCGACGCTAACCGCCAGCGCCCAGGCATCTTTAGCGCTTGGGGTCTATGTCGATCTGCTGGCCGGCGTGGCCGAGGCGGGCGCCGACGCGCGCATCGCCGCCGGGGTGAGCCTGCCCCTGGGCCTGTACGCCGGCAGCAACCCCTGGATCGGCTTTGAGGACCCTTGCGTCGCCGTGCGCCTGACCGTGCGCGCCTATGTCTCGTTCCTGTGGGGGCTTAGCTCGCGCGATACGACGAAGGTGCTGATCAACGAGCCGCGCACGCCCTGCCCCGGCCTGGTGCTGGAGAGCCTCGCCGCGGAGGAGCTCCCAGATCCGCCGCGGGTGATCGCCGCGCCCGCCGTGGCCTCCGCCGATGACGGGCGCATGCTCTCGGCCTATGTCGAGGACTCCACGCCGGGCGCTGCCGAGCCCTCGCCGCGCATCGCCGTGCGCCTGAGCGACCCGGCCACCGGGGCCTGGGGCGCGCCGCTGCTGATCAGCAATGCCGCGCACACCGTGCAGAGCCCGGCCGTCGCCTTTGTCGGCCCCGAGGCGACGCCCATGGTCGTCTGGGTCGAGACGATGCTGACCCGCGCCCAGGCCGGCGCGCTGGGCGACGACCTCTCGGCGCACCTGGCGCGTCAGGAGATCATGTACGCCACCTATGCCGGCGGCGCCTGGGGCGCGCCGGTGCGCCTGACCGACGACCTGGCCGCCGACGGCCGCCCGGCCCTCGTCGGCGACCCGCAGGGCGCGACCCTGGCCTGGGTGCGCGATGGCGACGGCGACATCGGCACGCGCGGCGATGCGCGTATCGCGGTCACCAGCTGGGACAGCGCCGGGCGACGCTGGGCGCCGCGCACGCTGCTGAGCGGAGCCGGCGCCGATGTGCCGTCCGGCACCGCCGTGGTGCCGCTGAGCCGGGGCCAGGTGACGCTCGACGGCCTCTGCGCGACCGCCGAGTACGCCGGCGGGGCCAGCTTTAGCTATCGCGACGCGGGCGAGGCCACCGGCGAGGTGCGCCTGCAGCACGACGGCGAACACCTCTACGTCTGTGCGCGCGGCGTGGCAGGCAGCTTCGCCGACCGCAGCTACAACCTCTACCTCGACACGACGAACGGGCGCCGCGGCGCGCCCCAGCCCACCGACCTGACCCTTGGCGTGCGGGTGCGCGATGGCGCGACCAGCTCGGCGCGGGGCAACGGCACCACCTTTGTTGCCGACACCACGATCGCCGGCTGGATGGCGGGCGCCGGCGCCGCCGGCGCCGACAGCGTCGAGTACCGCGTCTCGCTTGGCCTGCTGGGGGCGAGCCAGTGTGGGCACCGCTTCGGGCTGGAGTTGACCCACACCTGGGTCAACCGGGTCGGCGACGACTACCCGGCCTTCGGCGGCTTCTACCTCAACCCGGGCAGCTGGGGCCGCTTCGCCCTGGAGTGCCCCTCCTACAACGCCCAGGTCAGCGTGGCCCGCGACGCCGACGGCGCCCCGCTGCTGGCCTGGACCATGGACCGCGACGGCGACCTGACCACCGGCGCCGATCGGCGCATCGTGCTGGCCGAGCGTTCAGGCGCCGGCTGGGTCATGCTCAACCCGCAGCCGCTGCCGCCGCGCGTCGACTCGCCGAGCGTGGCCTTCCAGCGCGGCGTGCGCCGGCTGAGCTTCCTGGTGCGCCCCGCCCCCGCCGAGGGCGGCCCCGAGAGCCTGGTGGGCGGCCACGGCGAGCTCTGGACGGCCCACGACAGCGGGGCCGGCTGGAGCGCCGCGCCCCTGCGCGACGCGGCCGGCGGCCCGGTCTTTGCCGAGCGCCCGCGCCTGGGCGTCAACCCGGTCAACGGCGAGGGTCTGCTGCTCTTCCGGCGCTTCGGCGAGGGCGGCACGACCGCGGCCCTCGGCCAGATCAGCGTGAGCCAGCTGCCCGAGCTGCCCGGTGCCGCGCCCACCGCGCCCCTCGACCTGACCCGCGACGCGCGCCAGAACGCGCTGCCGTCCCTGGCCTTCAACCCGGCCAATGGGAACGCGCTGATCGTCAAGGTCGCCCGCGCCACCCCGGGGGCCGCCGCCCTCGCCGTGGCGAGCGACGGCGCCGGTCTGGCCCTGCATGGCGCCACCCTCAGCGCGGGCGACAGCCCGGTCGAGACGCTCACCCTCATCCCCGACGCCGACCCGGCCCTCGACAGCCTGTCCGCCTCGCAGCTCGGCGCGCTGCCCGGCAGCAGCGTGACGATCACCGCCACCGTACGCAACGTCGGGCGCGGGCGCGCCGTCGGCATGGAGGTGCGGCTCTTCCGCGGGCGCCCCGGCAGCGGCACCCTGATCGGCAGCGCCGAGGTGCCCGACGGGCTGGATATGAACCAGGCCCTCCCGGTGACCTTCGGCGTGACGATGCCCCAGGGCCCCTTCCCCGTCTACGCCACCCTCGTGACCTTCGGCGCCAACGGCAGCACGGCCAACGACCAGGCCAGCCTGCTGCTGAGCGCCCTGGAGGCGCCGACCGCCGTGAGCGCGGCGCCGAGCAGCGCCTACACCGGCGCCCTCGACGTCGGTTGGGAGCTCAGCGCCGCGCCCCATGTGGACGGCTACCGGGTGCTACGCGCCCCCAGCCCGGGCGGCCCCTTCGCCTTCGTTGGCGAAGCCCGCGGCGCCACCTACACCGATATGCTGCTCCGGCCGGGGCACACCTACTGCTACGCCGTGCAGGCTTACAACGCCGGCGGGACGCTCTCGGGGCTAAGCCGGGCCGCCTGCGCCATGGCCAGCGCCGAGACGGTCTACCTGCCGCTGGTGCGGAGGTAGCGCCGCACACTGTCGGCGAGGCGGGGGCGGGCCTGCCCCAGAACCGCAGCGCGGCGCCGGGGCGCGACGACCTAGGGCTGGCACATCCTCGCCTCGTGTCGTCCAGCCCACTACCGCGCTCCCCCCGCCTCCAGCAGCGCCCGTACCTCGGGGTCAAGCTCCTCTTTGAGCATGCCCCGTAGCGGGCCACCCCAGCGCAGCGCTGTCTCGCCGCTGGGCATGCTGATGTTGGGGTCGGCGCCGTGGGCGAGGAGCGCGCGCACGAGCTCGACGTGGCCGGCGCTGGCGGCGAGAATCAGCGCCGGTTCGCCCTTGGGCGAGCGCACATTCGGGTCAGCCCCGCCCTCCACGAGCAGTCGGGCGATCTCGGGCTCGCCGCGCCAAAGGGCGTAGGGCAGCGGCTTGAAGAAGTAGCGGTCGGTGCGCACGTGGTCGAAGCCCCTCCAGCTGCTGTTGGGGTCGGCCCCGTCGTCGAGCAGGCGCCTGGCCGCTCCGACGTCGCCCTCCTCGATGGCGTCGTACAGCCTGCGGTTGCCGGGGATGAGATCCTGTGAGAAGAGGAGAAAGACGGTCGCGGCGGCGAAAGCAAGCCAGGCTAAGGGCCGCGGGATCGGGTGGCGTCGGTTCGTGCGCATCCACCTCTCCTCTCGCGCAGACGGCCGAGGTTAGAGACTATTATACCCGCGCTGTCGCCGGAGTCTGCCAGTTAGGTTTGGAAAAGAGCGACCGCGGAGGAGGTCCGTGGAGCCGTTGAGGGCGCGCCTGGAGGCGCAACGGACGGCGGGGTGCTCGCTCAGGGGGCCGCGGCCGGGGCCATGGGCAGGCCGAGCAGGGCGGCCGCGCGCGGGCCGTCCAGGGGCCCCCGCACAATCTGGCGGATAGTCCCGTCGGGGCCGACCAGCACATGGGTGGGGACCCCGGCGACGCCAAACTGTGCCGCCAGCTCGCCTTCGGGGTCGAGGCCCACGGCGAAGTCGGCGGGGTGCTCGGCGACGAAGGCGGCCACCGTCTCGGGCGCCTCGTTCACCGCCACGGCGATGATGCGCACGGCAGGGCCAAGCTCGCGGGCGGCGGCGTTGATGCCCGGCCACTCTTCGCGGCAGGGCGCGCACCAGCTGGCCCAGAAGCTCACCCACACCGCCTGCCCCGGCTCGCCCGCCAGGGCGATTGGCTCGCCCGCCAGGGCCGGCACGCCGGCGTCGGGCAGGCGCTCGCCCGCCCGCGGCGGCCCGGCGGCGCCGCAGCCGTACAGCGCGAGGAGCAGGAAGCCGAGCAGCGGCAGGGCGCGCCGGAGCGGTCGCCTGGCGCGGGGGCTCTGTGCTGATGGGCGGGGGGCGCCGGCCGTGGCCCTCTCAGCACCGGCCCCGCCGGCTAGCTTTGCGCCTCGCGTCTCATGCTGTTGTTTTATTGACATAAAAACATTCCGGCGCGTGCAGCTCACCTCAGCGCAGCCTGAAGACTCGCGCGGCCTCGTCGTAGATCAGGCTGTACACGTGGCCGCCCTCGGCGAGGAGTTCCCCGGCGAACACCTCGCGCCAGTTCGCCCCGTCGTCCATCAGGCTGAGCCGGACGGTGTGCTCCCCCTCCGCGAGCGGCCACGTCTCCAGGGCATAGACCGCCCCCTCTCGGCGCAGCCCGCCCGGCTGGTACTCCCGCTCGGCCACCAGCGTCCCGTCAACCTCGACCCGCAGCCGGACCGGGTGGCGCTCGCCGCCGTCAATCTGGGCGACCGACATCCCCTCCGGCAGGGCCGCCTGCGCCCCGAAGGAGCCCTCCGCCGCCTTGTGCTGCGCGGTGTGGGCGAGCCCGACGCGCAGCAGGCTGTCGTCTGCCCCCACCGCCGTAGCCGGCCGCTCGGCCACCAGGGCCAGCCCGAAGAGCAGCGTGAGCGTTGCCACCACGCCCACGAGCGAGCCTGCGAGGCGGCCCGGGGTGAGGGGAGCGCGTCCCTCGGTCGGGGCCGCGGGCTCGTGGGCCAGGCGCCTGAGCAGCCCGTCGAGGGGGCGCTGGTCGCCCGTCATTGCCTCCAGCACATGCACGCCCTGCCGCACGAGCGCCTGGCGACGCCCCAGGCGCTCGCTCAGCCACTGCGGGCCCTCGCGGAAGCCGCAGTCGTGATCGGGCCCCGTCAGCACCACCACCGCGCGGGCCCCGCCGCCCAGGCTGTCGCGGATCATCTCCGGCTGCACCATGCCGATGCAGGGCAGCGCGCAGGTCAACACCGGCAGCGGCTGGACGCCCGCCTCGCCGGCCCAGCTGCCGGGGATCACCTGGCTGGCGGGCGCGGCGTTGTTCAGCAGGGGGATGGCAAGCGCGGCTCGCCCGCCCCCCGCGGCAAGGACGGTGAGCGCGGGCGCCGCGGCAGGGGTGAGGGGGCGCACCGGGAGGGTGCCCATCGCCACGTGGCCCTGGCAGGCGAAGACGACCACGGGCGCGTCGCCGCCGGCCCGGGCCTCGGCGAGGCTCCGCTTGAGCCGCTCGCGCACGGTGGCCGCGGGCAAGGCCGGGAGGTCGATCGCGTCAACCGCGCAGGCGCCCACGCAGAGACCGCAGCCGGTGCAGAGGTCGGGGTTCACCACGGCGAGCTTCGCGTAGCGTGAGCCCTCGGGGAGCGCCTTGAGCTCGATAGCCCCGTATGGGCACTCCTCCACACAGACCGCGCAGCCCGTGCATGCCTCGTCAACCACCACAGCCGGGCCGACGCCCCGGCCCCGCGCCAGCCACGGGAGCGCCGCGAGCAGCCCGACGATCAGGGCGGCGACGCCCCAGAACAGCCCGCCGAAACGGTCCGCCAGCGGCAGGAAGCCCAGGTACCACCAGTCGAGGCTGACCGTGCCCACGGTCCGGCTCAGATCGGCGGGGGCGGCGCTCGTCGCCGGCCGCAGGAGCGTGAGCAGGATGAGCGCGCCCGCCGCCAGGCCCATCACCCAGCGCGGGGCCCACACGCGCGGGCGGCTCAGGCGCATCAGGTGGACCAGCAGGCCCACGATGATCAGCACCGGCAGGAAGGCGTGCATGAACAGGACGATCAGGAAAAAGGTGGAGGCCCCCGCCGCCGCCTCTGCGGTGGCGAAGGTGAGTGCCGTGGGGCCGCCGAGGAAGCGCACTACGTACTGGGTGATCCACTGGGCCCGCACATCCCACACCAGCCAGTAACCCGTCACCCCGATCGCCCAGATCAGCGCCAGCACCGCCCAGCCCGAGATCCAGGAGAGCCAGCGGCTCCCCCAGAAGCGGTCGCTCAGCAGCATCTTGAGCGCGTGGAGCAGCACGGTCACCACGAGCCCGTCGGCGGCGTAGCGGTGCGCCGAGCGCATCAGCGAGCCGAGCCAGAAGGCGTCAATGCTTGCGATGCTCTGGTACGCCCCGGTCGCCGAGGCGCGGTAAAAGATGAGGAGGTAGATCCCCGTGACGACCATCACCAGGAGCAGGAAGATCGCGAGCGTGCCAAGGTGGTAGATCGGGTTGAGCGGCGAGCTGATCAGCCGGCCGAGCAGCCGCTCGCCCCAGGCCCAGACCCCCTCCGCCCGGCGCAGGACGCGCCGCTCCAGGTAGGATCGCCCCATTGCCTTATCCTCGGGCGGGCGCGGCGGCCTGCGCCACGCCCGGCGTGATGGGAAGCGAGTCGCCCGCGCCACAACCCTCGGCCCCAGGGCCGCCCGCGATGGGGAGGCGGCGCAGGCGCAGGGCGTTGCCGGTCACGAGCAGGCTGCTGGCGACCATCGCCGCGGCCGCCGCGACCGGCTGCAGGTGGCCGGTCACGGCCAGGGCCAGCCCGGCCAGGTTGTAGACGAAGGCCCAGGCGAGGTTCTGGCGCACGCAGCCCATGGCCGCCCGCGCGAGGCGCACGAGCCAGGGGATGGCCCGCAGATCGTCGCGCAGCAGGATCATGTCGGCGGCGGCGCGGGCCACGTCCGTGCCGTCGCTCAGGGTCAGGCCGACGGCGGCCGCCAGGGCCGGCCCGTCGTTGATGCCGTCGCCCACCATCGCCACGGGGCCGGGGGCGGCCCGCAGGCGGGCCAGCTTGTCCTCCGGGCGCTGCTCGGCGTAGACCGGGACGCCCAGCCGGCGCCGCCAGCGCTCGCCCGCCGCCGCGTCGTCCCCGGTGAGCACGGCTACCCCCAGCCCCAGCTCGCGCAGGGCGACGACGGCCGCGGCAGCCTCGGGGCGCGGCTGCTCGCCCAGCCCGACCAGCCCGGCCACGCGCCCGTCCCAGCCGGCGTAGACCACGCCGAGCCCGCGGCGCCGCCACGCGGCGGCCCGCTCCCGCAGCGCCGGCGACAGCGCCAGACCCTGGGCCCGCATGAGCCGCTCGCCGCCCACCCAGACCTGGGCCCCGTCAACGGTGGCGCCGACCCCCTGGCCCGGCAGGGCGCGGAACTCGCTGGCCCGCCCCACCGCCAGCCCGCGCTCGCGGGCGGCCGCCACGATGGCCCGGGCCAGCGGGTGCTCGCTGTCGGACTCCACCGCGCCGGCC
>DAOLDO010000031.1:0-16957 GCA_035327325.1 Chloroflexaceae bacterium
CGAGCGTGCGCCGCCGCGCCGAATAGGCATCCCACGCCGCGACGACCTCCTCGACGAGGGCGTCCAGCCGCACCGGCGCCTGGGCGATCACCTGCGCCGCGTCGGCCTGGGCGAGCAGCAGCAGCTCGTTGATCAGGCGGCGCATGCGCTGGGCCTCGGTCGTCGCCTCGACGACGGACAGCTCGCGCTCCTGTGGGTCGAGGTCGCGCCGCAGCAGGTTCAGATTGGCCAGAACGACCGTGAGCGGCGAGCGCAGCTCGTGCGAGGTGTCGGCCATGAAGTCGCGCTGCTGGCGCAGGGTGCGCTCGACCGTCGCGATCAAACTGTTGATGGTCTGGGCGAACTGGCCGATCTCGTCGTGACGCGGCAGCTCCGTGACCCGCTGGCTGTAGTGGCCAGTGGCTGCCACAGCGGTTGTCTCGCTCATCAGGCGCGCGAGCGGCGCCAGCGTATGGCGCGCCACCAGTGCGGCGCTCGCGAACGCCAGCGCCAGCACGAGCGCGCCGCACACCAGCAGCAGACGGCGCACCTCGGCAAGCAACTGCTGCTGCGGCGCGAGCGTCGCGGCGACCAGCAGGGCCGAGCCCGACGGGGCGCCCGCGCCAACAGGGCTGGCCAGCAGGCGCAAGGGCGTCCCATCGGCGCTGGCCACGCTCCGATGAGCGCGTTGCCCCGCCGCCGCGGCGGCGAGCAGCGCCGGGTCCGCGGGCAAACCTCCGGACGGCAGCCCGGGCGACGACGCAAGGAGCTCGCCGCCAGGGCCGAGCAGCGCGGCGTAGAGCGCCCCCTCATCTACCGCAGCGGGCAGCGTGAGGGGCGGGCCAGCATCCTCCCCCTGGCCCGGCTCCGCCGCCGCGACCACGGCGATGAGCCGTGCGCTGTGGGCCTGCAGGCCGGCGTCAAGGGTGCGGAGCAGGTAGGACTGGAGCAGCAGCGCGAAGAGCAGCGCGAAGAGCAGCGCCATCGCGCCAGCCAGCAGCCCGACCGCCAGGGTCAGCTGGAGGCGGAGCGACGCCCGGCGGCTCACGCCTCTTCTGCGCGCAGCGCATAGCCGGCGCCCCGGATGGTCTGGATCAGCCGCACCTCGCCGTCAGCCTCGAGCTTGTCGCGCAGCCGCCCGACGCGGCTGCTGTTCGACGCCGAGGGGCGCCTGCGCGAGATCGCCGTCCGTACGGGCCGTCTGTTCGGGCGCGACATCGCCGTCCCGGTCAATCAGGTGGCGAGCTTCGACGAGGGGCACATCCGGCTCGGCCTCGACCGGGCGGCCTTCGAGCGCCTGCCGGAGTACCGCGACGACTCGCTGGTGAGGCGCGACGTGGAGCGGGCGCTGCGGGACGATGACCTTGTCCGCCGGCTTGACCTGTCCACGATTGATGTGGCCGTCAGGGGCGGGACGGTCGTGCTGCGCGGCCACGCCAGGGCGGCGACAAGCCCGGCGCGCGCCGAGCTCGCGGCGCGGGGCGTGCCGGGCGTGCGCGCGGTCGTCAACCGGATCATCACCGATGACGAGCTTCACTTCGCGGTCGTCGGCGCGCTCGGGCGCGACGAGCGGACGCGCGCCCAGCCGCTCAGGGTCTATGTTGAGCGCGGCGGCGTCGTCCTCCACGGCGCGACCGGCGGCCCGGCGGCGTGCGCCGCGGCCGAGGCGGTGGCGGGGAGCGTGCCCGGGGTGCGCGCCGTCATCCCTATCGCCGCGGAGGGTCGGGGCGCCGGCGAGGCGCCGCGCGCGCTCTTCCCGCGGGTCGGCCAGGAGGTGTACACCTCCCAGACGCGCCTCGGGCGGGTCGAGCGCGTCGTCCTCCACCCGCGCCACCGGCGCGTGACGGCCCTGGTGCTGCAGCACAATCAAGGGTTGATCGTTCCAGTAGAGGCAGTGCGGGCGGTAACACAGGCCGCGGTGCTGCTGCACGCCGACGACATCGCCGCGATGCCCCGCGACGACCGCCCGTTCACGGCTGATGCGCCGGGTCCGGACTGGCAGCCGCCCTACCCGTATACGCGCGACGAGGTGCTGCTCGAGCGGGAGCACGGCGATGCGGCAGGAGCATGCCCGACGCGCCAAACTTCGCTCTGGGCGGCTCCGCTCACGTCGGCGAGGCTGCCCAATGAACCATGCTAGAGGAGGTCCGATGAGCGACCGAGCGATTGCTGTCACCCAGAGCGATATGGAGCGCCTGCGCCTGATGCTCGCCGAGGAGCGGGAGTGTCTGCGCCGAGCGAATAGTAACGGGCACGGTGACGCACACCTGAGGGCCCTGGAGGCGGAGCTGGATCGCGCCACGCTCCTGAGCGCAGACGAGGCCCCTGGCGAGATCGTCACGATGCACGCGGAGGCGCACTTGACCGACCTCGATACGGGCGAGGAGCTCTGCTACACGCTCGTGTTTCCCGAGGAGGCCGACGTGCGGCGCCAGCGGATCTCGGTGCTGGCGCCGATCGGAACCGCGATGCTGGGCTATCGGGTCGGGGACGTGTTCGAGTGGCCCGTGCCCGACGGGCTGCGCCGGCTGAAGATTGTGCGGGTGCAGGCGCAGCCAGAGGCGGCGGAGCGGCCCGCACCCGCGGTCTAGGCGCTCCCGCGGCCCATCAGAAGCTGTCGGGGCACTCTGGCGTGTGCAGGCCCACGCTATGGTGTCGCTTCGTCTCCTGGAGGTACCCAAATGCTCGACCTGCGCGCACCGCGCTCGCCCCTGTCCGTCGTCTACAGCGCCATCGTGCTCAGCGTGGTCCTTGGCGCAGGCATTCAGGCCGCGCTCCTGTTGGGATGGCTCAGCCCGTTCTGGAGCCGGACCGTGATCATCCTCGAAGGGATGGCGCTCCTGATCGCCCTGCTTGCCTCCCGCTGGCGGCCCTCCTGGCGCCTGCTGTTCTACCCGCTGCTGCTGGGGTACCTGGCCTACGTCTGGGACCCCACGCTGCCGCCGCCGCATCTTCAAGAGGGGTCGGCCCGGATCGCGCTCCCGCTCGCGGCGGTCGTGAGCATCATCGCCGACCTGCTGCTGCCGACCAGGGGCAAGCTGCCATTCCGGCCCGGACAGATCGAGGTTCACGGCAGCTACGTCAACCTGGACAAAACGGCGTACTTCTTCCGGCTCCCGCCCGACGTCGTGCGGATCTACGCGGCCCGCGAGGGGGGCGCGATCAAGCGGGGGCGCAGCGGCGAGGAGTATATCGCGCTCGCGGATCTGCAGCGCGTGGTCGAGCTGCTCGCCCGCGAGCGCGAGCAGCTGCATGAGCGGCGGGCCTGGTGAGCATGTAGCTTCAACATACCCGCCCTCAGGGCGCGAATGGGAAGAGCAGCGGGATCGCCAGCACCGACGCGGCCAGCAGCAGGAGCTGCAGCGGCATGCCGACGACCACGAAGTCGCGGAAGCGGTAGCCGCCCGGCCCCACCACGAGCGTGTTCACCGGCGAGGCGATCGGCGTGGCGAAGGCGGTCGAGGCCGCGATCGCGACCGTCATAAGCATGGGGTACGGCGACACGGCAAGGGCCGCCGCGGCCTGCAGAGCGATCGGCGCCATCAGCACGGCCGTCGCGGTGTTCGAGATGAACAGGCCGAACAGCGAGGTCAGCATGAACAGCCCGGCCAGCACCGCCAGCGGCCCTAGCGGCCCGAGGCTCGCCGTGAGCCCGCCGGCAAGCAGCTCCATGCCGCCGGTCTTCTCCAGGGCCGTCGCCATCGGCAGCATGCCGGCGATCAGCACCACACTCTCCCAACTCATCGCCCTGTAGGCGTCCTCCATCGTGAGACAGCCCGTCAGCACGATCGCCACGGCGGCCAGCAGCACGGCCGTCGCGGTCGGCAACAGCTCGAAGGTGATCAACGCCAGCATCGCGAGCATGATCGCGATCACGAGGGCCCCGCGCCGCGGGTCGTAGCGGACACCCTCGTGGCCACGCGGCTCGCCCAGGACCACGAAGTCGTTCCGCTCGGCTCGCAGGCCGGCGATCTGCGCCCAGGTGCCCTGGACCAGCAGCGTGTCGCCGAAGCGCAGCGTCGCCTGCGAGGTCGGCCCGGCGACCGGCTCGCCGTGCCGGAGGATCGCCAGGACGATCACCTGGTAGAGATCGCGGAAGCGGGCCGCGCGCAGCGAGTGGCCGAGCAGCCGCGAGCGCGGGGTGAGCAGCACCTCGGCCACGCCCAGCTCCCCTGCGAGCTCCTCGCCGTCCTGGGTGCTTTCAGGCTGCACGCCGAGGACCAGCGTCTGCGCCGCGCGCTGCACGTCCTCGCTCGTGCCCTTCACCGTGAGCACGTCGCCCACGCCGACCATGGCGCCGGGGTCGGGCGGCGCGACCTGCCCCGCATGGGCCCGCTGGATCGCGACCACATTCAGCCGCGCCTCGGCGCGCAGGTTGTTGTCGGCCAGGGTGCGGCCGGCGAGGGGCGAGCCGCTGCGCACGCGCAGGCGAAAAAGCTGGCCGGGCAGCTGATAGCGCGCGACCAGGTCGGCGGCGTCCTCGACCCGCGCGACGGCGGGGGCTTCGTGGTCGTGCGCGGGGAGCAGCCGCCGGCCCAGCAGGGCCATATAGCCGACGCCGAGGAGCACCATGATCAGCCCGCTCGGGGTGAAGCTGAAGAAGCCGAACGGCTCGTAGCCGGCGGCCCGCAGCGCCTCGCTGGCCACCAGGTTGGGCGGGGAGGCGATCAGGGTGACCATGCCGCCGAGCAGCGCGGCGTAGGCTAGCGGGATGAGCAGCCGTGCGCGGCTGAGGCCCGTCGAGCGCGCCAGGGCGGTCACCACGGGCAGGAACACCGCCACGGTGCCGGTCGAGCTCATCACCGTGGAGAGCAGGGCCACGAGCAGCATAGTGGCGGCGATCGCGCGGGGCTCGCTCGTGCCGGCGATGCTGGTCAGGCGGCGGCCCAGGGCGTCGCCGACGCCGGTCTGGAAGATCGCGGCGCCGACCACGAACAGGCCGGCGATCGTCAGCACCAGCGGGTCGCCGAAGCCGGCGAGGGCCTCGGCCGGCGTCAGGATGCCGGACAGCGTGAGGGCGAGCAGGGCGAGCAGGGCGACAACGTCGAGCCGCAGGCGGTCGCTCAGGAAGAGGGCGACGGTCGCGGCGAGGATCCCAAAGACGATCAGTGTTTCGGGGGTCACGCGGGCCTTCCCCTGTGGCTGCGGCGGCTGGCTACAGCGACGTCTGTCTGGGGCGCAGGGTCGGGGCGCGGGCTTGCGCTCCACGATAGCGTTCTGGCCCTGGAGCGGCGCCGCACGGATGCGCCGATTATACCACCGCGTCTTGTGCGCCTTGCGCCACCTCGCGGGGCGTCGTAGCCCGCGAGGGCGATCAAGGGCGGGCGCAATGACTCAGGGGCAGAGGCTCGATCAGCCTGTCCCTGGGCCAACGCGATGGGGGCCATGGTGCCGCTGCTCGCCCAGCGAGCGGCCTCGACCCGTCAGGGTGGCCTTGTCGCTCAAAGCCCTGAGGCTGCGGCGAAGGGCCGATAAGCTGAAATGCTTTCCAGCTTATCGGCCCCCCGTGGCCCCGCACGGATAGCTCTGGGCCGCCTCCACCATACCGGCCCGGCCTACAGGTGTAGGGCGCGTTCAGGCCGGAGAGGCAGCGCCTACCGGCCGAGTCGCTCGAGGATCTTGCAGTAGGCCGTCTGCCCGCGGCGGAAGCTCGCCAGCCGGAAGAACTCGTCGGGCGAGTGCTGGCGCTCGTCGCCGATGCCGAAGCCGAAGCTGGCCGTGTAGGCCCCGAGGTGCTTCTCGAACAGGCTGCACACCGGGATCGAGCCGCCGCTGCGCACGTAGTAGGGCTCGCGCTCGTACAGCTCGACCAGCACCTCGCGGGCGACCTGGTTGCCCGGGAAGTCGGCGGGGGCCAGGTAGGGGTGGGCCCTGAAGGCCAGGGGCGTGCAGGTCACGGTCACGCCGGGGGGCGCGTGCTGCTCGACGTGGGCCTGCAGCAGCCTGACGATCCGCTCGGGGTCCTGGTCGGCCACCAGGCGGCAGGTGATCTTGGCGTGGGCCTCGCTGGGCAGCACCGTCTTGATGCCCTCGTCCTGGAAGCCGCCCCAGATCCCGTTGACCTCGAGCGTGGGCCGGGCCCAGCCGGCCTCGCGCGGGGTGTAGCCGGCCTCGCTGAAGGTGTCCGGGATCTCGAGGTCGGCCTTGACCGCCTCGACGTCGTAGGGCACCGCCGCGATGCGCTCGCGGTCCTCGGCGGTGAGCGGGCGCACGTCGTCGTAGAAACCCTCGACCGTGATCACGCCGTCGCGCGCGCGCATCGAGTCGAGGATCATCACCAGGGCGTGGATGGGGTTCATCACGATGCCGCCGTAGAGGCCGCTGTGCAGGTCCATCTTGGCGGCCTTGACATCAATCTGCACGCCGCAGCCGCCGCGCAGGGCCACCAGGATCTCGGGCTCGGTCTCGCTGTACTGGCCGCCGTCGGCGCTGAGCACCATGTCGCAGGCGAACAGCTCCGTGTGCTGGGGCAGGAAGGCGCCGATCTGCGGGCTGCCGATCTCCTCCTGGCCCTCGAAGAAGACCTTGACGTTCACCGGCAGGCGCCCGTCGGCCGTGAGCATGGCCTCCAGCGCGAGGATGGGCACGAGCATGTTGCCCTTGTCGTCGCTGGCGCCGCGGGCATAGACCTTGCCATCCTCCACGTGGGGCTCGAAGGGCGGGTGCGTCCAGAGGGCCACGGGGTCCACGGGCTGCACGTCGAAGTGGCCGTAGATCAGCACCGTGGGCTTGCCCGGGGCGTGGAGCCAGTCGGCGTAGACCACGGGGTGGCCGCCGGTGGGCAGGATCTGGGCGTTCTCGAGGCCGGCCGCCGTCACGCGGGCGGCGACCCACTCGGCGGCGCGCTGCACGTCGCCGGCGTGGGCGGGGATGGCCGAGATGCTGGGGATGCGCAGGAAGTCGAGCAGCTCGTCGGTGAAGCGGGCCTGCTGCTGGTCCAGGTAGGTCTCGTACGATGCCATGGGGTCTTCCTTCTTGCGGCCCGGCCGCGGGCGTAGCTACAGGGCGCTGCCCTGCCGACCCGTTTTCTGTGGGGGCCTGCCGCCAGGCCCCCACGCCCCCACCGCGGGGGCTTCGCCCCTCGACCCCAATTGCGCGCGCTGCCAGCTGCCCGCCCCTGCCGCCATGCCTCAGTCCTCAAGGATTGGCGCACGACCTGGCGCCTTCGGGCTGCTTGCCGGGCATGGCACCCGGCCCCGGGCGGCCGATCATCCACGCCGGCCGGGGCGCCACCCCGCGCCGGCGGGACCTGAACGGCAGCGCCCACGGGGCATGACCGCACGGGCTGCGGCACAGCAGGGCCATCGCTTTAAGGGTTCGAAGGGCGAAGCCCTCGCGCGGGAGGGCGTGGGAGGGCCGGCGGCGGCCCTCCCACAAACGAAGGGGTTGCAGGGCCGCGCCCTGCTCGCTCCGCTCGCGGCCGGGCCGCGCACTTGACAGGTCCAAGGTTCCAGGGTACGACAATTATACTATACCGGAGGTGCTCCGCATGAGAGATGCCGCCGCGGGTGCGACGCCCGCCACGCCCGACCTGGCCCGCCAGGGCTCCGTGATCGCCGCCCTCGTCGCCACCCTGGCCGTCAACACGGCCGCCAACCTGCTGCCGCTGAACGGCCAGACGACGGGCGAGATCTCGGACCGCTTCCCCGTGCTGATCACGCCGCCAGGCTACGTCTTCAGCATCTGGGGCCTGATCTACACCGGCCTGATCGCCTACGCGATCTACCAGGCCCTCCCCTCGCGCCGCGACGACCCCCGCCTGCGCCGCATCGCCTGGCCCTTCGTGCTCGGCTGCGCCGCCAACGTGGCCTGGCTGCTGCTCTGGCACTACAACCAGTTCGGCCTCACCCTCGGCGCGATGCTCGGCCTGCTCTTCGCCCTGATCGTCGTGGACCGCCGGCTCGGCCCCACCCCCGAGCACGCGGGCGCCGACCTGGTTTTCGCCCGGCTGCCCTTCAGCGTCTACCTCGGCTGGATCAGCGTGGCCACCATCGTCAACGCCACCGTCGTGCTGTACGACGTGGGCTGGGACGGGCTCGGCATCAGCCCCGAGCTATGGACGACCGCCCTGATCGGCGCCGGCGCCGGCCTCGCCGCGGCCATGGGCGTGCGCCAGCGCGACCCGGCCTACCCCCTGGTGATCGCCTGGGCCTTCGCCGGGGTCGCCGGCAAGAACGCGGAGACGCCCCTGGTCGGGCCGGCCGCCTGGGTCGGCGCGGCCGTCGCCCTGCTCGCCGCGGGCGCGGCCCTGCTCCGCCTCCGGCGCCGCTGAGCCCCTGGCACGGGTGTTGCATCTCGTCTTCCGGCTTTCCCGGGCGCGGCGGGCCGCGCCCGCCCGACACTTGGAAGGAGCAACACCAATGCTTAGGATGCGCGATCTACTGGCCGGCGGCCTGCTGGCCTCGTTCCTGATGGCCTGCTCGGCCGCCGCCACGCCCCCCGCCGACAGCACCGCGGCCCAGGCCACGGCGGCCGCCGGCGTCGGCGCCGCCCAGACGGCCGTGCCCGGCCTCGACACCACCGCCCAGGCGGGCGTCGGCGCCGCCCAGACGGCCGCCCCCGTCGCCCAGGCCACCGCCGAGGCCGCCACCGGCATGACCGCCGACCAGCTGGCCGGCATGGTCGGCCAGAGCGCGACCGTCAGCGGCCCCGTGACCCAGATCACCGACAGCATGCTGTTCCAGATTGACGACCCGGCCCTCGGCCCGGTGACGGTGCTGGTGCCCTCGGGCAGCTTCAGCCTGGCCCAGGGCCAGCAGGTCGAGGTCAGCGGCACCGTGGCCGCCTTCGACCCCGCCGCCCTCGAGCAGCAGCTCGGCATTGACATTGACGACAGCGTCGTGGCCAGCCTCGACAGCGCCACCGTCGTGGTCGCCGACACCGTGAACCCGTCCAGCGCCAGCCAGTAGGCGCCGTCGCGCCCCATCCCCGGGCCCCTCTCCCTGAGCGGGAGAGGGGCCTTCGTCTGTGCTGTGTGGCGCCGATACGAGAACCCCCCTCTCCGCGTCGGAGAGGGGGGCAGGGGGGTGAGGTCCAGACGACCAGTTAGCGCACCAGCTGCTCCTGGGGCCGGGCGAGGATCTCGCCGAGGGTGGCCATGGGCGCCTGGGCGGCTGGCCGCAGGGCCGCGGCCAGCACCTCGTCGAGGGTGTCCACGGGGACGAAGGTCAGCTCGGCGCGCACCTCGGCGGGGAAGTCGTCGAGGTCGGCCATGTTGCGGCGGGGCAGGATGATCGTCTTGATCCCGGCCCTGTGGGCGCCGAGGGCCTTCTCCTTGATCCCGCCGATCGGCAGCACGCGCCCGCGCAGCGAGATCTCGCCGGTCATCGCCACATCCTCGCGCACCAGGCGCCCCGTGGCGGCCGAGGCCAGGGCCGTGGCCATGGTGATCCCGGCCGAGGGGCCGTCCTTCGGCACCGCGCCGGCGGGGACGTGAATGTGGATGGCGTGGGTGTCGAAGAACTTCGGGTCAATGCCCAGGTCGCGGGCCCGCGAGCGCACGTAGGTCAGGGCGGCCTCGGCGCTCTCGCGCATCACCTCGCCGAGCTGGCCGGTGATCTTCAGCTCGCGGCCGGCCTCCACGGCCGTGGCCTCGACGAAGACGATATCGCCGCCCACGGGCGTCCAGACCATGCCCGTGGCCACGCCCGGCTGGTCAATGCGCTCCTGGGCCTCGTTGTAGAAGCGCCTGCGGCCCAGGGCCTCGGCGATGAAGGCCGCGTCCACGACGAAGGGGGGCTGTGGACCAATGACCACAGACGAAGGACCAACCGCGACCGTGCCGGCTTCGGGGTCTAAGCCGGGCAGGTTGGCAGTGCCAGCGGGCTGCTGCGCATCCGGACTTTGGTCGTTGGTCCTTGGTCGTTGGTCCTGCTCGCCCTCGGCGATCTTGCGCACCACCTTGCGCAGCACGGCGCCGATGTTGCGCTCGAGGTTGCGCACGCCGGCCTCGCGGGTGTAGCCATTGATGATCTCGCGCAGGGCCGACTCCTCGAGCGTCACCTCCTCGGGGCACAGGCCGTTGGCGGTGAGCTGCCGCGGGATGAGGTGGCTGAGGGCGATCTGCACCTTCTCGTCCTCGATGTAGCCCGAGAGGTCGATCACCTCCATGCGGTCGCGCAGGGCCGGCTGCACGCTGTCCCAGGTGTTGGCGGTGGCCACGAACAGCACCTTGGAGAGGTCGAAGGGCAGGTTGAGGTAGTGGTCGGTGAAGGTGTTGTTCTGCTCGGGGTCGAGCACCTCGAGCAGGGCGGCGGCGGGGTCGCCCCTGTAGTCGCTGCCGAGCTTGTCGATCTCGTCGAGCAGGATGACCGGGTCGGCGGCGCCGGCGCGGCGCAGCTCCTGGATGAGCCGGCCGGGCTGCGAGCCGATGTAGGTGCGGCGGAAGCCGCGCAGCTCGGCCTCGTCGCGCACGCCGCCAAGGCTCATGCGGACGAAGGTGCGGCCGAGGGCGCGGGCGATGCTCTGGCCGAGGCTGGTCTTGCCGACGCCGGGCGGGCCGACGAAGGCCAGGATGGGCTCGCGGCCGGCGCGACCGCTGTCCTCGCCCAGCTCGGCGCGGCGCTGCTTGACGGCCAGGTACTCGAGCAGGCGCTCCTTGATCCTCTCGAGGCCGTGGTGGTCCTCGTCGAGCACCTGCCGGGCGAAGGCCACGTCGATCGGCTTGCCGGTGTACTTGCCCCAGGGCAGCTCGGCCAGCCACTCGAGGTAGGTGCGCACCATCTGGTACTCGGGCGAGCTGCCGTTGATCCGGCGCAGGCGGCTGAGCTCGCGGTCGGCCTCCTTGCGGGCCACCTCGGGCAGGTTGGCGGCGTCGAGCTTCTCGCGCAGGTCGTCCAGCTCGGCGGCCTCGTTGTCGTCCTCGCCCAGCTCCTTCTGGATGGCGCGCATCTGCTGGCGCAGGTAGAACTCGCGCTGCTGCTTGGCCGAGCTCTCCTGCACCTCCTGGCGCAGGCGGCTCTGCACCTCGAGCAGGGCCAGCTGCTTGCGGTAGAACTCGCGCACCTTGGTCAGGCGCGCGGCGACGTCGAAGGTCTCGAGCAGGTCGAGGCGCTCCTCGAAGGTGTAGTCGGGCGAGTAGCCGGTGTTGTCGGCCAGGTGGCCAGGGTCCTCGATCGAGCGCACGAAGTTGCGGATCTCCTGGGTGATCCCGGGGCGCAGGTCGAGCACGGCGTCAATCACCGCCCGCACCTCGACGATCAGCCGCTCGAGCTCGGGGGTGAGGGCCACGGCGTCGGGCCGGCGCGTGTAGGCGAAGCGGGGGTAGGGCTCGGCCTGGTCCTGCTCGCCCAGCTCGGCGCGTATGAGGCCGCGCACGATGATCCCGCTGGCGCCGCCCGGCAGCACGCCCGACTGCTCGATGCGCCCGATCACGGCGATCGGGAAGAGCTGCTCCGCGAGCGGCGCCTCCTCGTCGGCGTCGGGGCGCTTCGGCGCCAGGAGCAGGTGGCGGCCGTTCTTCAGGGCCGCCTCGACCGCGGCCAGGTTCTCGTCGTCAAGGGTCAGGCTAATGACAGTATAGGGGAAAACGACGGCGCCCTCGAGGGTGATCAGCGGCAGCGTCTCCGGCGCCGCGGTCGTCACAGTCTCGCTCTCGTTTTGCTCGCTCATAGAGTGTGTCTCCTCCAAGCGGAATGAGCATTCCGCGTCGTGAGTATTATGGAACCCGCCCGGGCCGGTGTCAATGGTCCGGCCCGCCCCCCGGGCCTCTTCTAGTAGAACGCTAACAGTGGGCCGGCTCGCCCGCCGCGATCGGGGCTGGCACGCTTCTTGCACCCAGGCAGCAGCTTCTCCCAGCCCTTTGCCCGGAACACGAGGGTTTCGTCTGTGAGCGCCCACCAGCTCATCGCGGGGATTACCTGGGCCGTCTTCCTGGCGCTCTTCGCCACGACCGCCGTCGAGGCCATCAGGCGCCCGAGCCGCACCCAGATTGATATCGCGCTGCTCTTCGCCGCCCCGGCTGTGGTGATCGGCCTCGCCCTCGCCGCCTCGGCGGGACTGGTCGCCCGCGACCAGAGCTACGGCGCGCTGCTGGCGACCTTCCAGCTGGCGATGCCCTTCATGACCCTGCGCCTGGCCCGCGACTTCGCGACGGTGCGGGGCTGGGCCGTGCGGCTCGCCCTGCTCGGCCTGCTCGCCCTGGCCGTCGCGGCCTTCTTCCCGCCGCCCGAGGGGCGGCCATGGCTCTTCCCGGCGCAGTTCGCCTACTTCGCGGGCCTGCAGCTCTACGGCGCCGTCGCCTTCGGCGCCGAGTCGCGCCGGGCGGTCGGCATCACCAGGCGGCGCCTGCGCAGCGCTGCCGCCGGCGCCGCGATCCTCGGGCTCGCCCCCCTCGCCGCCCTCATGCGGCCCCTTGGCGAGGGCTGGCTGATCATTTACGAGCTCGCCAACCTGGTCGCCGGGAGCTTTTACTTCCTCGGCTTCGCCCCGCCCGGCCTGCTCCGCCGCACCTGGCAAGACCCCGAGCTGCGCGCGTTTCTGCGCTCCACCGCCGGCCTGGCCCAGCTGGCCGACGAGCGGGAGGTGCTGCGGGCCCTCGAGCGCGGCGCAGCCGCCGCCCTCGGCGCGCCGTACGCCCGGATCGGGCTCTGGGACGAGGAGCAGGGCGGCTTGCGCTTTGAAGGCGAGCCGGAGCTGCTGCCCGCCGGCGCGGGGGAGCTGGCGCGCCGGGTCTTCTTCGACCAGCGCCCCCGGCACGCCGACGGCTTCGCGCGCCTGCAGCTCGCCCTCGTCGCCGGCGCCGCGCCGCTGGGCGCCACCATGGCCGCGCCCCTCACCAGCGGCCAGCGCCGCTTCGGCGTGCTGATCGTCTACTCCGAACGCGAGGCCCTCTTCGCCCGCGACGACCTCGCCGTAGTCGCCCTCCTCGCCGCCCAGGCCGCGGGCGTGCTCGAGAGCCGCGCCCTCACCGCCGACCTGGCCCGCGTCCAGGCCCGCGCCGAGACCACCCGGCTCAAGGAGGACTTCCTCTCGGCCGCGGCCCACGACCTTAAGACGCCCCTGACCACCCTGCTCGCCCAGGCCCAGCTCCTCGACCGGCGCCTCCAGCGCCGGCCCGAGGCCCCGCCCGACGGGCGCTCCGTCGCCCTGATCGTCCAGTCGGCCGAGCGCCTGCGCTACCTGATCGCGAACCTGCTCGACGCCTCCCGCGCCGAGCACGGGCAGCTCGTCGGTCCCCGCGTCACCCTCGACCTGGCCGCGCTCGCCGGCGAGATCTGCGCGGCGTACGCCACCGAGCTGCACCCCTGCGCGGTCAGCGCCGACGGGCCGGTCCGCTGCGTCGGCGACCGCGCGCGCCTGGCCCAACTCCTCGGCTGTCTGCTCGACAACGCGGTGAAATTCTCGCCCCGCGGCGGTGCGATCACCGTCGAGGTGATGGGCCTGGGCGACGAGGCCTTGCTCAGGGTCTGCGACCAGGGGATCGGCATCGCAGCCGGCGACATGCCGCACCTCTTCGAGCGCTTCTATCGGGGCGGGAACGTAGACGACCGCAGCTTCGCGGGCATGGGGCTCAGCCTGGCCATCTGCAGGGCCATCGCCGAGCAGCACGGGGGACGGATCTGGACGGAGAGCCGGCTCGGGGCCGGCAGCATCTTTTCAGTGGCCCTGCCGCTGAGCGCAGAAGGAGCGGGGTGATGGGGACGGCGCGTCCACCAATCATGATCGTTGACGATGACCGCGCGGTGCTCGAGACGGTGACCGACATCTTGCGCGAGGAGGGCTACGAGGTGCTCCCCGCCGCGAGCAGCCTCGAGGCCCTGGGCCTCGCCGAGGGCGTCCGCCTCGCGATGGTGCTGCTCGACATGCGCATGCCTCAGCTCAACGGCTGGCAGTTCGCCGCGCGCCTGCGCGAGCTGGGCCTCGACGTGCCGATCGTCGTCATGACCGCCGCCCACGACTCGACGCGCTGGGCCGAGGAGATCGGCGCGGCCGATGTGCTCCCCAAGCCCTTCAACCTGGCCGACCTCCTCGCCACGGTGGAGCGCCTCTACGCCTGAGCCGCCAATAAAGTGGAATCGTGCTTCCGCTTTCCCGCGGCCTGTGGTATACTCTGCGCCGTGGCGCGAGGGCGGGAGCGGCGAAGGAGAGCGAGGCAGCCCGATGGGAGCGACCGGCGAGCAAGTGCGGCGCGAGCGCCGCGACGTCCAGCGCAACCTGGAGCGCGTGCTGCGCGCCGCCCAGGAGCTGTTCGCCGAGCGCGGGGCCGACGTGCGTATGGAGGAGGTGGCCCACCGCGCCGGGGTCGGCGTCGGCACGATTTACCGCCGCTTTCCCAGCAAAGAGCAGCTCTTCGCCGCCGTCAGCCTGGCCGCCTGCGAGGACACGCGCCACTGCCTCGCCCAGGCCGCCGAGGACGCCGACGACAGCGCCGCGAAGCTGCGCGCGATCATCGTCGCCCACTACCGGCGGTGCCTGCTCCAGGCGCCGCTCCTCGACGGCCCCCCGCCCCACGGCGAGCCCACCCCCGACGCCGTGAGCGAAGCCGACACACAGCGGCTGCACCCCGGCCTCTACCCGGCGCTGCACGCCCTGGTCGCCGAGGTGATCGCCGCCGGCCAGGCCCAGGGCCGCCTGCGCGCCGGCGACCCCGCCACCCTCGCCGCCCTGGCCCTCGAGCTGCTCAGCCCGCGCGCCGTCCAGCGCATCAGCCACGCCGTAGGCGCGTGCGACGCCGCCGCCGAGCAGGTCGCTGACTTTATCCTCGCCGGCCTGCGCCCATAGGGGCGCCCCTGCGGGCGCGCCCGCGTGGGGGCCGGCGTCCGCCGGGGCCTGTGCTATAATCGCGCCCGGGATGAAGTACACGACCACAACCGAGGGCGCGCGCCCGGCCGGGCCGTCCGTGGCCGCGCGGCCCTCGGCCCGCGTCGGCTGGCTCCTGCTGCCCCTCCTGGTCGCTGCCGCCGCCCTGCTCCCGCGGGCCCTCGGCCTGGCCGACTTCCTCACCACCGACGAGGCCTATCACTGGATCACGCGCACCGAGCGCTTCGCCGCCGCCATTGGCGAGGGCCGCTGGGCCGACACGATCCTCACGGGGCACCCCGGCGTCACCCTGATGTGGCTTGGCAGCCTGGGCCTGCGCCTCGAGCAACTGGCCGTGGCCTGGGGCCTGGCCGCGCCGCCCGACCGGCTGGCCCACCTGGCCTGGCTGCGGGCCGGGCCTGTCCTCGCCAACGCCGCCGCGGTGACGGCGGGCTACCTGCTGCTGCTGCGCCTGGTGCGCCCCGGCCTCGCCCTCGCGGCGGCCCTGCTCTGGGCCACCTCGCCCTTCCTGGTCGCCCACGGCCGCCTGCTCCACCTCGACGCGCTGCTCACCTCCTTCTGCACCCTGACCGTGCTGGCCGCCCTGGTGGCCTGCCGCGCCGCCAGGCCCTGGCCCTGGCTGATCGCCGCGGGCGCCCTCTGCGGCCTCGCCCTGCTCACCAAGGGCCCCGCCCTGATCGTGCTGCCCGTGCTCGGCCTGACTATGTTCGCGCTGGCCCCAATTGGGCCGGGGACCCAGGACCAGGGACCAAGGACCAAGACCGAGCAGCGGGCCGCCGGGTCGCCGGCTGGCGCTACCCCGGCCAGATCCGACTCTGGGCTTTGGGCTTCGGTCTCTGGTCTCTGGCCTCTGACCCTGCGGCGCCTGCGCTGGTCGGTCCCGCGCTACCTGCTCGTGCTGGCCGTCGCGGCCCTCACCGCCCTGCTGCTCTGGCCCGCCCTCTGGACCGCGCCCGAGCGCGCCCTGGACCGTTACGTGGGCGAGATCGTCGGCAACGGCGGGCGCGCCAACGGCGACGGCCAGTTCTTCCTCGGCCGCAGCGACCCCGACCCCGGCCCCCTCTTCTACCCCGTCGCCGGGCTCTACAGGCTCACCCCCCTCGAGCTCCTCGGACTCGGCCTGGCCCTGGCGGGGCTCATCGCTGCGCTCGTGGCCGGTGTCAGAGGTGAGCGCGCCGCGCGATCTTCAGCCTTCATCCCTCGTCCTTCATCCTTCGAGCGCGAAGCGCTCCTCGCCCTGGCCGCCTACGCCCTGTTCTGGCTCCTCGTGATGACCGCCGGGCCCAAGAAGTTCGACCGCTACATCCTGCCGATCTCGCCCGCCCTGCTCACCCTCGCCGCCGCCGGCCTGGCCGCCGGGTGGGCCTGGCTGCGCGCCCGCCGGCGCGCCCCCGCCGGCCTCGTGGCGCCCGCGGCGCTGCTCGTCGCCCTCCAGGGCGCCGTCCTCGCCTGGTACCACCCCTACCACCTGAGCTACTACAGCCCCCTGCTCGGCGGCGGCCGGGCGGCCCAGCAGATGTTCCTGATCGGCTGGGGCGAGGGCATGGACCGGGCCGGTGCCTGGCTGCGCGCCCGGCCCGACATCGGCGAGGGCCAGATCCTCTCGGCCCTGCCGCCCACCCTCCAGCCCTTCGTCCCCGTCCCCGTGCAGGAGGTTCGGGCCGTCGAGAGCGTCCCGGCCAACTACGCCGTGGCCTACCTGGAGTCGCTCCAGCGCGGCGACGCGCCCGCGATCTACGCCCGGCTCCAGGGCACCGTGCCTCTGCACACCGTCACCATCCACGGCATCGAGTACGCCCGCATCTACCAGCTGCCCCGCCCCTTCGCCACGCCCTCAGGGGCCGAGTTCGGCGGCGCCCTGCGGCTCCTCGGCTACACCGCCGCGCAGCAGGGCGCCAGCCTGGTGGTGACGCCCGCCTGGGACGTGCGGGCCGCGCCGCCGGCCGACCTGCTGCTCTTCCTGTTCGTCTTCGACCAGTCCGGCGAGAAGGTGGCCCAGATTGACGTGAGACCGGGCGGCGCCAGCTTCCCGCCCACCGACCGCTGGCAGCCCGGACAGCAGGTGGCCGTGCCCCTGCCGGTCGCCCTGCCCCCCAACCTCCCCGCGGGCGAGTACACCCTGGCCCTGGGCCTCTACGACCCCGCCACCTGGGCGCGTCTGCCGCTCACGGCGGGCGAGGCCGCGCCGCCGGCCCTCGCCGGCGACGATGCCGCCCTC
>DAOLDO010000032.1:0-16626 GCA_035327325.1 Chloroflexaceae bacterium
GGGCCGCCCCGCCGCGCCCGCTAGGGGCAGGTCGGGGCGACTCCACGTGGTCGCCTGGCCCGGGGGCGGCAACCCCTCGACACTGCTCGGACGGAGTGCTAGCCCCTCAGCCCCCCACGTAGACCACGCGGTAGATTCTGCCGTTCTTGTCGTCGCTGACGAAGATCTCGCCGGCCGGGCCGACCGTGACCCCGGCGGGGCGGCCCCAGGCGCCGCCGCAGCTCTGGCCCGGGCCGTCGCGGAAGCCGGTCAGGAAGGGCTCGCCGCGCACGGGGACGCCGCCCTCCACGACGATGCGCTGCACCCGGCAGTCGCGTGGCACGCTCGAGTTCCAGGAGCCGTGGTAGGCGACGAGCAGGTCGTCGGCGTAGCCGGCAGGCAGCCCCAGGCCGCCGTGGCGGGCCGCGCCAAGGGGCGCGGAGTGGGCCAGGTCGGTGAAGCGGGCGGGCGTGACCACGTCGCAGCTGGGCACGCGCAGGTCGAGCGGCACGCGGGTGTCGCGAACTTCCTTCGCGCCGGCGGGCACGGCGCCGAGCTGGGCGGTGTAGCAGTAGGGCCAGCCGTGGTGGGCGCCGCGGGCGACCTCGATCACGATCTCCTCGGGCGGGCGGTCGTCGCCGAGGCCATCGCTGCCGTTGTGGGTCGCCCAGAGGCGCCCGTCGGCCGTGAAGAGGAAGTCCACGCTGTTGCGCAGGCCCTCGGCCCAGACCGCGTGGCGCCGCGGCTCGGCGTCGTCGACATAAGGGTTGTCGAAGGGGATGCCGCCGTCGGGATCGTAGCGCAGGATGGCCGCCCGGCGCGGGTCGCCCTCGCTGCAGCCGTCGGTGGGGATGTTGCACTTCGAGCCGACGGTCACGTAGAGCATGCCGTCGGGGCCGAAGCGGGCCGTGCGCGTGCTGTGGCCGCCGTCGTTGGGCAGGCCGCTCACGATCACGGTCTGCTCGCCCGGGTCGGCGAGGTCGCCGTCGCCGTTCTCGTCGCGCAGGCGCAGCACGCGGTCGTTGAGCGCCGCGTAGAGCGCGCCGTCGCGCCACTCGAGGCTGTGGACGCCGCCGAGGCCGGTGGCGACGGGCTCGGCCGCGTCGGCCAGGCCATCGCGGTCGCGGTCGGGCAGGCGCACGATGCGGCCGGCGCCGCGCTCGGCCACGTAGAGCTGGTCGTCGGGGCCGATCGCCATGAGGCGGGGCGCGCTGAGGCCGGCTGCGAAGGCGCGCACGGCGAAGCCGGGCGGGACGCTCAGGCGGGCGCTGACGTCGTCTGGGGGCGGCACGACCGGGGGCGGCGGGGGCGTCCCGGTGGTCACGACGGCGGGCAGGTAGAGGGTGAAGCGCTCGGACTGGGCTGTGCCGGGGGCGGGGGCGAGGGCGAGGATGGCGAGGCAGGCGAGGGCGGCGAGACGCCTCGGCATCGGTGCTCCTTCCACGTTTAACTATTTTTCAATAGATATGAACGATCTCTGGCGCCCCTGGTGGCATACGTGCGCCGCGGAAAAAGGCGGCCCCGGCGCGGCCGTGGCCGCCCGGGGCGCGCTGGCGGGGCTGGATGGGGCTAGCGGCCGAGGCGGCTCTTCAGCTCCTCGGTGAGCATGGGGACCAGCTCGGCCACGTCGCCGACGACGCCGAAGGTGGCGACGCGGAAGATCGGGGCCTCGGCGTCCTTGTTGATCGCGACGATGTTGCGGCTGGTGCGCATGCCGGCCAGGTGCTGGATGGCGCCCGAGATGCCGCAGGCGACGTAGAGCTTGGGGCTCACCGTCTTGCCGGTCTGGCCGACCTGGTGCTCGTAGGGCACCCAGCCGGCGTCCACGATGGCGCGCGAGGCCCCGTAGGCCCCGCCGAGGGCCTCGGCCAGGGGCGGGATGAGCCTGTAGTAGGCGTCCTTGTCGCCGAGGCCGCGGCCGCCGCTGACGATGATCGCCGCGTCGGTCAGGTTGACGGCGCCGCTCTTGGGCGAGACGCTGGTGACCTGGGTGCGGATCTCGGTGGCGGGCATGGCCAGGGACTCGACCTTGCCGCCGCCGGCGCCGCCCGCGGCCTCGGGGAAGCTCTGCTTGCGGGCGAGGGCCACGACCGGGCGGCCGGCGGCGAAGCTGTAGTGGTTGACCACATTGCCGCCGTGGGAGGGCCTGATGGCGGTCACGGCGCCGCCCTCGACCTTGAGGTCGGTGACGTCTACGGCGAGGCCGGCATCGAGGTCGGCGGCGAGGGCCGCGCCGAGGTCGCGCATCTGGAAGCCGGAGCCGGCCAGGATGAGCGCGGGCTGGGCGGCCTCGACGGCCGCCCTGGCGGCGGCCACGTAGCCGTCGGTGGTGTAGCTGGCGAGGGCCTGGTCGGCCACCGCGTAGACCGTGTCGGCGCCGAGGGCCACGGCCCGCTCGGCCAGGGCGCCGGCCTCGGCGCCGATGACCACGGCGCTGAGGGGGCCGCCGAGGGCGGAGGCCAGCTCCTTGCCCTTGCCCATCAGCTCGCGGGAGACGGCGGCCACATCGCCGCCGACCTGCTCGATCAGAACGAGAACGCCGGGCATGGGTGCCTCCTTTAGATGATCTGGTTCTCGAGGAGCTTGTCCACCAGCTTCTTGACCTTGGCCGCCGAGTCGGGGCCATCAATCATCTCGCCCGAGGGGCGGGGCGGCGGGGGCACGCGCTTGGCGACGGTGGCGGCGGGGGCCATGCCGGACACGCCCAGGTCGGCGGCCGTCCAGACCGGCGGGGTGACCTTCGCCACCTTCTTGATCTTGAGCAGTGAGGGGTAGCGCGGGCTGTTGATGTCCTTGATCACGCTGACCACGGCCGGCAGCGAGGTGGTGACCGTCTCGACCACCGTCTCGAGGTGGCGCTCGGCGGTGAGCTGCTTGCTCGCCGGGTCCACGTCGAGCACCTTGCCCACGTAGGTCACCTGGGGCCAGCCGAGGGCGCGGGCCAGGGCCGGGGCGAAGGCGCCGCTCTCGTCGTCGGTGCTGTTCCGGCCGGTGAAGACGAGGTCAACGTCGCCGAGCTTCTTGATCGCGGCGGCCACAACCTTGGCGGCGGCGAGGGTGTCGAGGTCGGCGAAGGCCGGGTCGTTGAGCAGCAGCGCGTCGGTGGCGCCCATGGCCAGGGCGCGGCGCATCTGCTCGACCCACTCGTCCGGTCCCATGGAGAGCACGGTGAGCTTGCCGCCGTGCTTCTCGTTCCAGCTGATGCCCTCCTCGATCGCGTACTCGTCGAACAGGTTGATGATCTTCTCAATCCCGTCGACGTTGATGCTCAGATCAGAGTTGATCTTGACCGAGTTATCGCGGGGCACCTGCTTCATACACACTACGATGTGCATAGCAACTCCTTACGGTTGTCGAGGGTCGCGACGGCCTCGATTGTACCACTGTTTCCCGGCCGGCATAGCCCCGGGCGCCCCCAGGGGGTGGCTAAGTGAAGCGCGGCGGTAAAGATTCCGCAACTCCGGGGCCGCCGGCTTACCCCCACTGCTCGGGGTCGTAGGCGGGCAGCTCTCGGCGCAGGGGCGGGTTGGCGCGCTCGCCGAGGGCGAAGTCGGCCTGGAGCAGCTCCTGCAGCTCGCGGGTGCCCTCGTAGATAATCGCCCCGCGCGCGTTGCGCAGGTAGCGCTCCACCGGGTACTCGTCCGAGTAGCCGTAGGCCCCGTGGATCTGGATGGCGTCGTCGGCCGACTCGAAGCTGGAGACCGTGGCGTGCCACTTGGCCAGGGTCGTCTCGCGGGTGTTGCGCACGCCCTGGTTCTTCAGCCAGCCGGCCCTGTAGACCAGCAGGCGCGAGGTGTCGAGCTTGCGCACCATGTGGCTGAGCATGCGCTTGACCAGCTGGTGGTCGGCGATGGGCTTGCCGAAGGTTTGCCGGGCCTGGGCGTAGCGCAGGCCGGCCTCGAGGCTGGCCTGGATGAGGCCGGTGGCGCCCGCCGCGACGGTGTAGCGCCCGTTGTCGAGGGCGCTCATGGCGATCTTGAAGCCCTCGCCCTCCTCGCCGAGGCGGTTGGCGGCGGGCACGCGCACCTCCTGGAAGACCACCGAGCCGGTGTTGCCGGCCCGCACACCCAGCTTGCCGTGGATGGGGTGGCTGCTCACGCCGGGCCAGGCCCGCTCGACGATGAAGGCCGAGATGCCCCTCACACCCTGCTCCGGGTCGGTCTTGGCGAAGACCAGGAAGTGGTCGGCGATGTCGGCCAGGCTGATCCAGGTTTTCTCGCCGCTCAGGACGTAGTGGTCGCCGTCGCGGCGGGCGGTGGCGCGCATGGCCGCGGCGTCGGTGCCGCTGTCGGGCTCGGTGAGACAGTAGCCGGCCAGCTTTTCGCCCCTGGCCTGGGGGGCGAGGTAGCGCTGCTGCTGCTCGTCGCTGCCCCACTGGAAGAGGGCGAGCGAGTTGAGGCCGGTGTGGACGGAGAGCACGACGCGCAGGAAGCTGTCAACGCGCTCGAGCTCCTCGCAGACGACGGCGAGGGCGAGGTAGTCCATGCCGGCGCCGCCGAGGCGCTGGGGCAGGCAGATGCCGAGCAGGCCGAGCTGGCCCATGCGCTCGAGCAGGGGGCGCAGGTGGGCGCGCGTCTCGGGCCCTTCACCCTGGGCGGCGCCCAGGCGGTCCCACTCACGGATGAAGGGGGCGACCTCGGTCTCGGCGAACTTGCGCACGGTCTGGCGCAGCAGCGCGTGCTCGTCGGTCAGGAACATCTCGTAGCCGGCGGTGAAGTCCATCGTGGTGATACTCCCTTGTATCGGCTGGCTGAGCGACGGGCCCATTATAGCGCGAAGCGCCGCGCCCTCGGCGCGGGGCGCGGCGGCGCAACAAGGGCCGGCAAACGCCGTATAATCTAGGAGAGCGTCCGAGCCATGATGCTGGTCGGCTGCCCTGGGGCTGGGCGACCACGTGGGGTCGCCCGTACATGCGGCGGGCGTAAGGGCGGCCCGGCGTGGCCGCCCCGCGGTATCCGAGGCAATCGCGCAGCTGATCAAGAAAGGGTGCCCAACGTGCCATACTGCCCTCAGTGCGGGGTTGAGAATCCGCCCTCCGCGCGCTTCTGCGACCAGTGCGGCGCGGTGATGGTCCCGGTGCCCGTGCAGGGCCGCCCGGTCGTGCCCGCGATCCCGGTGCCGCCCCCGGCGCCCGCCGCCCCGGCCCCGGCCGCCCCCGTGGCGGGCCAGGCGTCGGCTGGCCCGAGCGCCTGCCCCCAGTGCGGCACGGCGGTCATCCCCGGCGAAGCGTTCTGCGACAACTGCGGCGCCGCCCTGCTCGGCGGGTCGCGCCCCGCCCCCGCGGCCGCCGCGCCCGCGCTCCCCTACGGCGGCGTGCCCGCCCAGCCCAGCTACCCGCCGCCGCAGCCGGCCCAGCCCGCGCCGCCGCAGCCGGCCCGCCCCCCCGCGGCCGCCCCCGCGCCGCCGCCGCAGCCCGCGCCCCCGCCCGCCCGGGCGGCCCTCGCGCCGGCCAGCCTGCTCGTGCGCGGTTCGGGCGCCGCCCTGCCCCTGCCCGCCGCCGCTGAGGCCGTCGTCGGCCGGGCCGACCCGGTCAGCAAGTTCTTCCCCGACCTCGACCTGACGCCCCATGGCGCCGTCGAGGGCGGCGTCGGCCGCCGCCACGCCCGCCTCTTCGTCCAGGGCGCCCAGATCTTCGTCGAGGACCTCGACAGCACCAACGGCACCTTCCGCAACGGCGCCCGCCTCGCCCCCCGCCAGCCCACGCCCCTCGCCAACGGGGACGAGCTGCGCCTCGGCAACCTGGCCCTGACCGTCCAGCTGTAGTCTCTGTGAGGTGACATGCGCTTCGCAATTATCGGCGTCGGCGGCGTGGGCGGCTACTTCGGGGGGCGCCTGGCCGAGGCCGGGCACGAGGTCTACCTGCTGGCCCGCGGCGCCCACCTCGCCGCGATTCGGGCCGAGGGCCTGCGGGTGCTCAGCCCCCTCGGCGACTTCACGGCCCGCCCCGCCGGCGCCACCGACAGCCCCGCCAAGGTGGGCCCGGTGGACGTCGTGCTGGTCGGCGTGAAAGCCTGGCAGCTCCCCGAGGCGGCCCCCTCCCTCGCGCCGCTCATCGGCCCCGCCACCGCCGTGGTGCCCCTGCTCAATGGGGTCGAGGCGGCCGAGATCGTCGCCGGAGCCGTCGGACGCGAGCACACCATGGGCGGTCTGTGCCGGATCAGCGCGGCGCTCGAGGCCCCGGGCGTGATCCGGCACGTCGGCATGGAGCCGTCGGTCGTCTTCGGCGAGCTCGACAACAGCCGCACGCCCCGGGCCGAGGCCCTGCTGGCCGCCCTCGCGGGCGCCGGGGTGCGGGCGAGCATCGCCGCCGACATCGCCGTCGCCACCTGGGAGAAGTTCATGCTGATCTGCGCCTGGAGCGGCCTCGGCGCCGTCACCAGGGCGCCGATCGGCGTCTGGCGCGCCCTGCCGGAGACGCGGGCCCTGGCCGAGCAGGTCGTCGCCGAGGTGGCCGCCGTGGCCCGAGCCCGCGGCGTCGCCGTGCCCCCGGGCGCCGAGGCGGCGACCCTCGCCTTCATTGACGGCGTGCCCCCGGGCGGACTCGCCTCGCTCCAGCGCGACCTGGTGGAGGGCCGCCCCTCCGAGCTGGAGGCCCAGAGCGGCGCTGTCGTGCGCCTCGGCCGCGATGCGGGCGTGCCCACGCCGGCCAGCGCCTTCATCTATGCCGCCCTGCTGCCCCAGGAGCGGGCCGCCCGCGGCGAGGGGTGAGCCCTGGCCCTCCGCGCGAGCTACGCTGGGTGTCAGGCGCAGCGGGGTGGCCACGTTGGGCCCCCCTTACGCCCGAGCGAGGCAGTACGGGCGATCCCACGTGGTCGCCCGGACCAGGAGCGGCAATCGTTCAGGATAACCTGGACGCAGTTAGTACCCAAGGAGACTCCTCTGTGAGCACCCAGCGACTGGACCGCGTGGTGGCCGCCCTGCGCGAGCGGCGGCTGGCCGGCCTGGCCCTCATGCCGGACGCCAACCTGACCTACCTCAGCAGCCTGGGCTTCCACAAGGGCAAGCGCCTGACTCTGGCCCTCATCCCGGCCGACGGGGCGCGGCCCTGCTTTGTCCTGCCCGCCCTCGAGCAGTCGAAGTGCGAGGCCGGCAGCCTGGTCGCCATGCGCTACTTCCCCTGGTCCGACGCCGACGGCCCCGCGGCCGCCCTGGAGGCCGCCGTCGCCGCCGCCTTCCCCGAGGGGCTGGGGGGCCGCGAGCTGGCGGTGGAGTTCACGAGCCTGCGCGTGATGGAGCTGCGGGCCATCGAGGCGGCCATCCCCAGCCTGCGCGTGGCCGACGCCACAGCGATGATGGCGGATCTGCGCATGGTCAAGGACGAGCAGGAGCTGGCGGCGATCGAGCAGGCGGTGCGCATCGTCGAGGTGGCCCTCAGGCGCACGGTCGAGCAGATCCGCGCCGGCATGACCGAGCGCGAGCTGTCGCGCATCTGCGCCGACGCGATCGTGGCCGCCGGGGCCGACGGCGAGAGCTTCGAGAACATCGTCGCCTCGGGGCCGAACGCGGCCAACCCGCACCACAGCAACAGCGACCGGGCCTTCCAGCCGGGCGACCTGATCATCATTGACTGTGGGGCCCGCTACGGGGGCTACATCTCCGACATCACCCGCACCGTAGCCCTGGGCGAGCCCTCGGACGAGGCCAGGCGCATCTACGAGCTGGTGCTGGGGGCCAACGAGGCGGGCCGGCGGGCGTGCAGGCCCGAAGCCACGGGGGCGGAGATTGACGCGGCGGCGCGCTCGGTGATCGAAGCGGGCGGATACGGCCAGTCCTTCATCCACCGCACCGGCCACGGCTACGGCCTCGAGGCCCACGAGCTGCCCAACATCGTCGCCGGCAGCGACGAGCCCCTGGCCCCGGGCACGACCTTCACCGTCGAGCCGGGCATCTACGTGCCGGGGCTGACGGGCGTGCGCATCGAGGACGACATGGTGATCACCGCGGACGGCGCGCGCAGCCTGACCAGCTTCCCGCGCGAGCTGATGATTATTCCGGCCTGACGGCCGGCACCTTGTAGACACAATGAGTGGGCTACGGCCCACTCATTGTTGTCTGGGGAAACCCTAGAGGATCTGGCTGAGGAAGAGCTTGGTGCGCTCGTGGCGGGGGTTGCCGAAGATCTGGTCGGGGGTGCCCTCCTCGACCACCTGGCCCTTGTCCATGAAGACCATGCGGTCGGCCACCTCGCGGGCGAAGCCCATCTCGTGGGTGACGCAGAGCATGGTGATGCCGGAGCCGGCCAGCTCCTTCATCACGTCGAGCACCTCCTTGATCATCTCGGGGTCGAGGGCGGAGGTGGGCTCGTCGAAGAGCATGATGCGCGGGCTCATGGCGAGGGCGCGGGCGATGGCGACGCGCTGCTGCTGGCCGCCGGAGAGCTGGCCGGGGAACTTGCGGGCCTGCTCCTGGATGCCGACGCGCTCGAGCAGCTCCATCGCCCGGATCTCGCTCTCGGCGCGGGTCTGCTTGCGCACCCAGATCGGGGCCAGGGTAATATTCTGCAGCACGGTGAGGTGGGGGAAGAGGTTGAACTGCTGGAAGACCATGCCGGTCTCGCGACGGATGGCGTCAATGTTGCGGATATCGTTGCTCATCTCGATGCCGTCAACGATGATCCGGCCCTCCTGGTGCTCCTCGAGGCGATTGATGGTGCGGATAAAGGTGCTCTTGCCGCTGCCCGAGGGCCCGAAGATCACGATCACCTCGCCCTTCTTGACCCGCAGGTTCACATCGCGCAGGGCCTGGAACTCGCCGTACCACTTGTTGACGTTCTCGCAGACGATGATATCTTCGTTCGAGACCTTGTGTCCGGTCATAGACGGGCGCCCTTCCACACGCTAGTGCTTGCCGACGTTCAGGTCCATCTCGATCCTGCGGGCGCTGCGCGACATCGTGAAGCTGAAGACCCAGTAGATCAGGGCCACGAAGAGCAGCGTCTCGCGCCAGACGCCGCCGGGGATGCCGAGCCACTGGGGCTGGGTGTAGATCGTGCGGGCCGCGCCGAGCAGGTCGGTGAGGCCGATGATCACCACCAGCGAGGTGTCCTTAAACAGCGAGATGAACTGGCCCACGAGCACGGGGATGACGGCGCGCAGGGCCTGGGGCAGCGTGATCAGCAAGGTGGTCTGGACGGTGCTGAGGCCGAGGGCTCTGGCGGCCTCGGTCTGGCCGCGGGGGAGAGCCTGGAGCCCGCCGCGCACATTCTCGGCCAGATAGGCGGCGCTGAACAGGGTCACGGCCACGATCGCCCGGACCACCGCGTCAATGCGCACGTTGGCGGGCAGGAAGAGCGGCAGCATGAGCGAGGCCATGAACAGCACCGTCACCAGGGGCACGCCGCGGATCAGCTCGATGTAGCCGACGCAGAAGGCCTTGATCACGGGCAGGTCGCTGCGGCGCCCGAGGGCGAGCAGCACCCCGAGGGGGAACGAGAGCACGATGCCGCTGACCGCGAGCAGCATGGTCAGCATCAGGCCGCCCCAGAGGTTGGTGGGCACCACGCCGGCCCCGCTGCCGCGCAGGATCAGCACCGCGGCGGGGTAGAGCAGGAACCAGCCGACCACCAGGGGCCAGCGCAGGCGCTCGCCGAGCCGGAGGCTGGCCGCGAAGCCGAGGGCCAGCAGCGCCGCCGAGCCGAACAGGAACAGCCGGGTGTCCACGGGCTTGGCCGACCCGTCGGGCGGCAGCGTCAGCGTGATCAGCCCCAGCAGCACGAGGGACACGCCGAAGCCGATGGCGAGGGCGCGGGGGATGCCGCGCCAGACCCCGCCGCTCAGGCCCAGCAGCAGCGCCACGATCGCCACCACCAGCTCGGGGCGCCAGGTCTGCTCGGGCGGGTAGGTGCCGACCATGAGCAGGCGCACATTGCTGGCCACGGCGGCCCAGCCGGGGGTGGTGAGGATCCAGCTGACCATCGCGCTGACGACCTGGAGCAGCAGCAGCAGCAGCGCGATCGTGATGATGCTGTTGAGCCAGTTGTTAAACAGGTTCTGGCGCAGCCACTCGACGATGCCGATGCCGGGCCTTGGCGCGCGAGCCTGCGGCTGAGAGACGTCGGTCGCCATTGGTTACCTCTCCACGAGCTGGATGCGCTTGTTGTACCAGTTCATCAGCAGCGAGGTCAGCAGGCTCACGGTCAGGTAGCTGGCCATCACCATCAGGATGACCGGCACGGCCTGGCCGGTCTGGTTGAGGATGGTGCCGCCCACGGCGAACAGGTCGGGGAAGCCGATCGCCACGGCGAGGCTGCTGTTCTTGGTGAGGTTGAGGTACTGGCTTGTGAGAGGGGGGATCATGATCCGCAGGGCCTGGGGGAAGATCACGAGGCGCAGGGTCTGGCCGCCGTTGAGCCCCAGGGCCCTGGCGGCCTCGCGCTGGCCCTTGTTCACCGCCTGGATGCCGCTGCGCACGATCTCGCCGATGAACACGGCCGTGTAGATCACCAGCCCGAAGAGCAGGGCGGCGAAGTTGGTGGTAACGGTGATCCCGCCGCTGAAGTTGAAGCGGTCCAGCTCGGGGATCTCGAGGGCCACCGGCCACTGGCCGTAGATCAGCCTGGTAACCACGAAGCCCACCAGGACGATCCCGCCCGCAAGCAGCATGGCCCACGGCAGCGCGACGCCAGGGCGGTCGCGCCGGGCGAACTGCACGCGCCTGGCCACGTAGAAGATCGCGCCGGCCACCAGGCCGGCCCAGAGCCAGGGCGCGAAGGCGCCGAAGTCGGGGTTGGCCGGGGGCCAGGCCATCGTCACGCCGCGGTTGTGCAGATAGACCAGGCCGCCGAGGCTCACGGCCTCCTGCACGCGGGGGAAGGTCTGGGTCAGGGCGAGCCAGAAGAACAGCTGGAGCAGCAGGGGGACGTTACGCAGGACCTCGACGTAGAGGTTGGCCAGGTTGCGCAGCATCCAGTTGCTGGAAAGGCGGCAGATGCCGAGAATGACGCCGAGGATGGTGGCGAGGATGATGCCGACGACGGCCACGCGCAGGGTATTGAGGATGCCGACCAGGAAGGCGTAGCCGTAGCTGCGGCTCGGGTCGTAGGCGACGGGCGACTCGCTGATCGGGAAGCCGGCCGGCTGCGCCAGGAACGAGAAGCTGGGCAGCAGGTTGCTGCGGCGCAGCCCGTCCATCATATTGCTGTAGAGGTACCAGATCACGCCAAGCACGACCAGCGCGAAGATCACCTGGAGGATGATGGCGATGATACGGGTATCGCGGTAGAAGGGGATCGTCGTGCGTTGCCGCGCCTCAATGGCCATGAGCGTGTCCCTCAGTTAGAACGACCCAGGGGAGAGGCGGGCTCCCCCCTGGGCCTCCGGCTCCCTATCCCTAGCGGAACGGCGGCGAGTAGAGCAGACCGCCGTCGGTGTAGAGGGCGTTCTGGCCGCGGGGCAGGTTGAAGGGGGTGTCGGGGCCGAGGTTGCGATTATAGATCTCGCCGTAGTTGCCGACGTGGCGGATCACGCGGGCGGCGAAGTCGTTGGCCAGGCCGAGCCCCTGGCCGAGCTCGCCCTCGGCGCCGAGGAAGCGGCGGATATCAGGCACGTCGCTGGCCTCGAACTCGCCCAGATTCTCCGAGGTAATGCCGTACTCCTCGGCCTGGATGGTGGCGAAGACGATCCAGCGCACGGCGTCGGCCCACTGGACGTCGCCCTGCAGCACGGAGGGGCCGAGGGGCTCCTTCGACATGGTCACGTCGAGGATCTGGTGGTCGGCCGGGTTGGCCGCCCTGGTCTGGTAGCTGACCAGGCCCGACTTGTCGGTCGTGAAGCCGTCGCACTGGCCGGACTCGTAGGCCTGGAAGGTCGCGTCGGCCTCCTGGAAGACCACCGCCTCGAAGTCGAGGCCGAGGGCGCGGAAGTTGTCGGCCAGGTTCAGCTCGGTGGTGGTGCCGGTCTGCACGCAGACGCGGGCGCCGTCCATGTCCTCGAGGCTGTTGATGCCGCTGTCCTGGCGCACCATCATGCCCTGGCCGTCGTAGAAGGTGATCGGCGCGAAGTCCAGGCCGACCGAGGTGTCGCGGCTGAGGGTCCAGGTGGTGTTGCGGATCAGCACGTCCACCTCGCCCGTCTGCACCGCCGTGAAGCGCTCCTGGGCGGTCAGGGGGCGGAACTCCACCGCGTCGGGGTCGTCGAAGAGGGCCGCGGCGACGGCGCGGCAGAAGTCCACGTCGAAGCCGCTGTAGTTGCCGGCCTGGTCAACGTTGCCGAAGCCGGCCAGCACGTTGTTCACGCCGCAGATCAGGTTGCCGCGGCTGATGATCGTCTGGATGCGGCCGCCGGTGGCGGGCTGGGCCGCGGTGCCGCCGGCCGGCGCGGCCGTGGCGGCGGGGGCGGGGGCGGCGGTCGCGGCCTCGGTCGCGGGCGGGGCCGTGGCCTCGGCGGCGGCGGGGGCCGTGGCCTCGGCGGCGGCGGGGGCCGTGGCCTCGGCGGCGGGGGCCTGGGGCTGCTGGCCGCCACAGGCCGCCAGCAGCAGCGCCATGGCAGCGGCGAGGACGAGGAGCATCTGTCGCTTCATGAGTCTCCTACCCTGTATGCTCTCGGCGAGGCGGTCGCGCCGAACCGTATCGGCGTCGTGCCGCATCGCGGCGAACCGGAATCCAAGGCGGCCTTCGCGCGTATGCGAAAGCCAGCCACGCAGCGCTGCTGGCTGAGTGACGGCTCGCGCGGCCGGATGATCTTGTAGAGGTATTGGGGACTTGTTCTGCTGGAATATACGCCGATTGTACCATACCTGTGGGGCATGTGCAAACGCAAGCGTATACGTAAGGGTTGCCCCGCCCCCGATCTCTGCTACAATGCCCGGCGGCCCCGCGCCGCCGTTCGCCGCCTACCCCAGATTGCCGCCCATGCACCTCAAGCGCCTCGAGATCCAGGGCTTCAAAACCTTCGCCGGCCGCACCGTCCTCGAGTTCCGCCCCGGCATCACCGCCGTCGTGGGCCCGAACGGCTCGGGTAAGTGCGTGACGCACGAATCCCGCGTCACCCTTTCTGATGGCCAGGAGGTGATGATCGGCGAGCTGGTCAACCGGGCCCTCAACGCTTCCGCCAGTGTCGAGGTGCTCGAGGATGGCTGGATGACGCGCGAGAACCCCGACCGCGTGCATGTGCTCTCGCTGAACCCCAGGACGTTCAAGCTCGAGCCGCGTCCCGTCGCCGGCTTCGTAAAGCGCGCGGCTCCGCCCCAACTCCTGCGCATCCACACCCGCTCAGGACGAGCGATCACGGCGACGCCGTACCATCCACTCTTCACCCTCGCCGGCGGCGAGCTTCGGGCAATGCGTGCAGATGAGGTCCGCGCGGGCGTGCGGGTCGCTGTTGTGCGCCGCCTGCCTACCCGGGGCCTGCCCGCTGTGCTCGATCCAACCGCCATCGCACGCACCTTCAGCGAAGAGGATGGCGTCTTCGTCCCGCCCGCGCCTGATCTGCGCGCCTGGGCCGAGCGCGGGCGCAAGCGCTTTGGAAGCTATGTCGCCTGGCGTAGGGACGACCTCGTGCCAGGCTCGCAGATGAGCGGGATGCTCAGCGGCCAGAGCGTTAATGTCGGCGTGCTCAACCGGCTGGCCGACTCCGCTGGCCTTGCGCCGCCCCTTGACGGTCACTTCCAGGGCCGTGGGCGAACACAGATCAGACTGCCCGGCCTTCTCACACCAGGCCTGGCGCGCCTGCTTGGCCTGCTGATCGCCGAGGGAGTCAACCGCAGCACGGATCAGGTGCGCTTTGTCAACGACGATCCAGCCGTTGGCGATCTGTTCTCTGCGCTCGCCCAGGGTGAGCCGGGCGTGACCGTGTTTCGGAAGCGCTACAAGGCTAGGGCCGAGGATTTCATCATTTCCTCGCGGGCGCTTAGCGTCGCCCTCGAGCGGCTCTTCGGCTTCGCCATCGACTCGCGCTCCGCCGCAAAAGTCGTCCCCCCACAGCTCCTCTCGTCTCCGCCCCATGTCCAGTGGGCCTTCCTCAGCGGCCTGTTCGAGGGCGATGCCCACATCCACCTCCGCTCCTCGGCGGCCGCGGCGAAATCGCAGCCCTACATCGAGTACGCCACCGCGAGCGAGCGCCTCGCCCGCGGGGTCGTCAGCCTGCTGCTCCAGCGCGGGATCTTCGCCACACTGCGCGCCAAGGTCAAGCGCGCCACCAACAGCCCGACCCCGACCGCGCGCACCTACTACAGCGTCTACGTGTATGGCACGGAGCAGCTGCGCCACATCGCTGAACACCTCACCTTTGTCGGGGCGAAGGCCGAGGCGCTGCAGATGCTACGCGGGCGGCCTCCCGCCGCCAACCCGAACCTCGACCTCGTGCCCGGCGTGACGCCCCTGGTTCGCGAGGCCGCCCGGCTCGCCGGCGTGTCGGTGAAGCGCCACCGCGCCGGTCGTGCGAAGCTCGCGGCCTACTGCGAGGGCCGCTGTGAGGCCAGCCGCCCTGGCCTGCTTGAGGTCGTCGCCCAGATCGAGGCGCTCGGGGTCACCCCGGCGCGCGCGGCGCCAATCTTGTCCCAGCTGAGCGCCCTGGCCGACTCCGATGCCTATTGGGACGAGGTGGTCGCGGTCGAGGCGGTGCCGCCCGACGACCCCTGGGTCTACGATCTGAGCGTCGCCGAGACCCACAATTTTGTCGCCGAGAACATCATCGTCCACAACAGCAATCTCGCAGACGCGGTGCGCTGGGCCCTCGGCGAGCAGAGCCTGGCCCAGCTCCGGTGCAAGCGCTCCGAGGAGCTGATCTACTCGGGCGGTGGGCGCCGGGCCGCCGCCGGCCTGGCCGAGGTCTCGCTCACCGTTGACAACAGCGACCGCCTGCTCCCCCTCGACTTCGACGAGGTGACGATCACCCGCCGCGCCACCCGCGCCGGCGACAGCGAGTACTTCATCAACCGGGCCCGCGTGCGCCTGCGCGACGTGCTCGAGGCCACCGAGCCCCTCGGCGGCTCGTACACGATCATCAACCAGGGCCTGGTGGACGCCGCCCTCACTCTGCGCCCCGAGGAGCGCCGCCGCCTCTTCGAGGACGCGGCCGAGATCGGCGGCTTCGAGCTGCGCAAGGCCGAGGCCGCCCGCCGCCTGCGCGAGACCGAGGGCAACCTCAACCGCCTCGCCGACCTGCTGGCCGAGCTCGAGCCGCGCCTGCGGGCCCTCAAGCGCCAGGCCGCCCAGGCCCGCCAGCACCGCGAGCTCGCCGCCGAGCTCCACCGCCTTCAGACGCGCCACTACGCCGCCCAGTGGCGCGCCGCCCAGGCCCTCGTCGCCGGCACCAGGGCCGGGCTCGAGCGCCTCGAGGCCGAGCTGGCCCGCGCCCGCGCCGCCCAGTCGGCCGCCGGCGCCGCGCTCCAGGCCCTGCGCGCCGGGGTGCGCGCCCGCCGCGACGACCTCGGCCGGCTGCACCAGGAGAGCAGCGAGCTGCACCGCCGCGCCGAGTCCGCCCAGCGCGAGCTGGCCGTCGGCGCCGAGCGCGTGGCCGCCATCGCTCGCCGCGGCGAGGACTTCGACCGTCAGCGCAACGACCTGGCCCTGCGCCGCGAGCAGGCCGAGGCCCAGCGCGCCGAGGCCGCCGCCGATCTGGCCCGCGCCGAGGCCGAGCTCGCCGCGCGCCGGGCCGAGCTGTCCCAGGCCGAGGCCGAGCGCGCCGGCCTCGAGCAGGCCCGCGGCGCCCTGGCCGACGAGCTGCGCCGCTCCCAGGACGTCGCCCTGCGCGCCGCCGCCGCCGCCGCCGAGGCCCGCTCGCGCGGCGAGCAGCTCGCCGCCGAGGCCGAGCGTCTCGCCCGCGAGTCGGCCGAGCTCGACGCCGCCGTGGCCCAGGCCGAGGCCCGCGTCGCCGGCGCCAGGGCCCAGGTCGAGGCCGCCCGCGCCCAGCTCGAGGCCGCTGAGGCCGCCCGCACCGCGGCCGCCGCCGCCGAGGGGGCCGCCCGCCACGAGCTCGACGAGCTGCGCGCGGCCCGCGCCCAGGCCGACGAGGAGCGGGCCGCCGCCCGCCGCGCCCTCGCCGACGCCGAGGCCCGCCTCGACTCGCTCGGCCGCCTCGCCCGCTCGTACGCCGGGGCCTTCGCCGGCGTGCGGGCCGCCATGCAGTGGGCCGAGCGCGCAGGCAGGGGCGGCTTCGCCCTGGTCCAGTCCATTGTGCGCACCCCCGCCGCCCTCGAGACTGCCGTCGAGGTCGCCCTCGGCTCGCGCCTCCAGAACATCGTCGTCGAGCGCTGGGAGGACGCCGAGGAGGCTATCGCCGAGCTGCGGCGCGGCGGCGCCGGCCGGGCGACCTTTATGCCGCTGGACACCATTCGCGCCCCCGGGGACGACCGGCGGCGGGACGACGACCGCGGGCGCGCCGACGGGGAGGTGCTCGGCGTCGCCGCCGACCTGGTCGAGTCCGACGAGCGCTACGCCCCGGTCGTGCGCCAGCTGCTCGGGCGCGTGCTGGTCGTGCGCGACCTGCCCACGGCCCGGGCCGAGCTGCGGCGCCTCGCCGGTGGCTGGACCATCGTCACCCTCGGCGGCGAGCAGGTCAACAGCGGCGGCTCGCTCACCGGCGGCGCCCAGACCAAGGAGAGCGGGGCCCTGCGCCGCGAGCCCCGGCTGCGCGAGCTGCCCGGCCAGGTGGGCGCCGCCCGCGCCGCCCTCGCGGCCGCCGAGGCCCGCCGCGCCGAGCTCGAGGCCCG
>DAOLDO010000033.1:0-16374 GCA_035327325.1 Chloroflexaceae bacterium
TCGTAGGCAGTGGTGGCGGTGAAACCGCGAGGGTCGGTGGTCTCGGCGAGGCGGCCCAGAGCGTCGTAGGCGAAGGACGCCTGATGGCCCAGCGGGTCCGTGACACGCACGAGTTCGCCGCGGGCGCTGTAGGCGTAGCGGGTTACCGCCCCGCGCGCGTCGGTCGCCGTCAGCGGCCGGTCGTTCGCGTCGTAGCTGAAGCGCTGCTCCCGGCCGAGCTGGTCCACGCGCAGGACGAGGTTGTCGTTCGCGTCGTAGCTGAAGCGCACCACTCCGCCCAGAGCGTCGGTCAGTGTAACCAGGTTGTCAGCGGCGTCAAAGGTGGAGCGGGTGCGGTTCCCCAGCGGATCGACCGTCTCGACCGAGCGCCCGATGGCGTCGTAAACCGTCTGCCAGGTCTGGCCGCGAGCCCCAACGGTGGTGAGCTGGCGATCCTCGGCGTCGTAGGTGTGGCGAACGACGCGGCCGAGGGCGTCGGTGCGGGCGACGAGATTATCGTTGGCGTCGTAGGAGAAGGTGGTCGTGTTGCCATTCTCGTCCGTCGCCGCCAGGAGGTTGCCCACGGCATCGTAGACGAAGCGCGCCTTGTGGCCCAGGGGGTCGGTGCGCTCGAGGACGCGCCCCCAGGGGTCGAGGGCGAATACGGTCACGGCGCCGTCCGCGGCGGTCGTACGGGTGAGCGCGCCCATCGGGTCGTAGGCGAAGCGGCTCACCCCGCCCAGCGCGTCTGTGAGTGTCACCAGGTTGCCGAGCTCGTCGTAGGCGAAGCGCGTGATCGCGCCGAGGGCATCCGTGACGGTTGTGCGCCAGCCGTTCGCGTTGTACGCGTAGGCCGTCGTGTTGCCCAGCGGATCAGTCACGCGCAAGAGCTGGCCGGTCGCATCGTAGGCCATCGTCGTGACCGCGCCGGAGGGGTCGGTGATCGTGACCGGGCGGTCGAGGGCGTCATAGGTGATCTTCGTCACCCCGCCCCTGGGGTCGGTGATCGCCGTGACGTTCCCTACCGCGTCGTAGGTGAGGCGGGTGACTCGGCCAAGGGGGTCAGTCGTGCTCGTCCGCCGGTAGAGGGCGTCGTAGGTGTAGCTGGTGACGCCGCCGAGGGCGTCGATCATCTGGATGACCTGGTCGTCCTCGTTGTAGGCGTAGGTGGTCGTCGCGCCGGCCCGGTCGGTCACGCTCACCAGATTGCCGCTGGCATCGTAGGCGAAGGTGGTCGTATTGCCGCGGGCGTCGGTGACCGTGGTCGGCTGGTCAAGGGCGTCGTAGCCGTAGCGCATAATCCGGCCGAGGGGGTCGGTCGTGCTCACCCGGCGGCCGACAGCATCGTACGTGTGGGTGGTCGTGTTCCCGGCTCCGTCGCGCACCTCGACCAGCTGGCCCTGATCGTTATAGCGGTAGGTGAGAACCAGGCCGCGGGCGTTGACGATGCGCTCGGGCAGGCCGGCGGCGGTGTAAGCAATGGTGATGACGTTGCCGGCGGGATCCTCCACGCGCGTGACATTGCCCTGTGTCGAGTAGCTGTAGCGCGTGGTGTAGCCGAGAGCGTCGGTCTCGGTCAGGAGATTGTTGCGCGCGTCGTAGCTGTAGGTCGTGGTGTGGCCGAGGGGATCGGTGATCGAGAGCAGGTTCCCGCGCTCGTCATAGCTGCGGGTCGTCTTGCCACCGGCGGCGTCCACGTGCTCGACGAGGTTGTCGTCGTCGTCGTAGGTGAAGGTCTCGGCGCGGCCGAGGGGGTCGGTCACGCGGGTGGGGCGGGAGCGGTCGTCGAACTGGTAGATCGTCGCCTGGCCGGCGTTGTCGCGGAAGGTAACCTCTTCGTCGCCGAACGTCAGCCCACCTGTCACACCGCCGCCATCGCGCTGGCTGACCAGCCGGCCCTCGGCATCGTAGGTGTTGTCGATGAAGGTGACGCCCATGGGGTCGGTGGCCCGCAGCAGGCGATGGGCGTCGTCGTAGGCGAAGCGGGTCACCCCGGCGCGGGCGTCGGTGACGCTCGTCAGGTTGCGCTGGTCGTCGTAGCCGTAGCGCACCACGCGGCCGATCGGATCGGTCAGCGAGATGAGGAGGCCGCTGCCGTTATAGGTCAGCTGATACCCACGGCCGACGGGGTCGGTGATCTGGGTCAGGTTGCCGGCGTCGTCGTAGGCCAGGGCGAAGCGGTTGCCGCTGCGCTCGATGATCTGGGTCAGGCGGGCGCTGTAGCCGGGGTCGCCCACAACCTCGAAGCGGTAGCGGGTCTGGTCAGTGGTGGTGAGCACATAGGCGTCGCCGTCGCGGCTGAGGGTGTCAAGGACGCCAGGCTCGCTGCTGAAGCCGTCGGCGGAGGGCGTGAAGATTGCTACGCTGCCGTCAGGGTAGCGCAGATCCACCTCGCCATTCTCATTGATCCAGAGCAGGTGGCTAAAGCTGTGGGCCCAGCCGCAGCCGAGCGGCCCGCAGTAGGGGTCGCCGCTGTTGTAGACGCGCTCGAAGCGGAAGGGCATGCCCGGGTTGGGCACCATCAGATCCTGGTGCGCGTAGACCTGGTTCCCGGTCGTGGCGAGCACCGGCTCCAACACCATCGCCCGGTTCGCCCCGTTGGCCCAGCGGGGGTAGCCGATAGAGCGCCGGCCGTCGAAGCGGAACGGCGAGGGTGGCCAGGGACTCACCTGGCGCTCGCACTCCGCCTCACTCACCCCGAGCTGATCGAGCAGCGCGTTGCTGACCGCGTTAACGAAGATCTCGCTGTACTGATCCATCAGGGCGCGGTCGTAGTAGTTGTCCATGAAGGCCAGCTCGGCCTGTGCATGAGGGATGGCGGCGTCCACGCCCATGGGCACAGCCAGCGGGCCAAAGAAGTGAGCAGCCGCGTTCTTCACGCCGCGCGAAGGCAGCCCGCCCCCGCTCTGGGCGACGACCTCGCCGAGGATGAGGTTGGCGAAGGCAACGTTCTGTGGGGTGAGCTTCGCCCAGGCCTCGGCGCCCGTGCCCGTGGTGAACGACATCTGGCTGCGCAGGATGTTGTAGGCGATGGTGACCGAGGCGTCCGGGGCAATACCGTTGATGAAGGCAACGCGGTCAGCAGCGCTCAGGTTCGAATCGTCGCTGCGGGTCATCTCGACGCGCACACCACAGGCGTCAAGTTGGTCGCGCACGGCCTGGGCGGTCGCCAGGTTGTAGGTCTTCTCGGTCGCGGCATAGACCGGCGGGGAGGTGACGCGCCCGCCCGGGTCGGCTCCGCCGTGGTCAGGGTCGAGAACGACCGTGAGCCCTGAGGCCGGAGCAGGCAGCGCCATCAGCGCGTAGCGCGTCAGGTGGCTGAGCGGGGCACGGGCTGTGTTTGCCGTCGTGTCGAGCAGCGTCAGGATCGGCACCCACTCGCTCGCGGCCTCGTCCCAGTAGGCAACGCGAAGGTCGCGCTCGTTGACCCCACTGAGGCGCGCAGGGTCGTACGTGATGACAAGGTCAACGGTGGGAGTAACAAGGTACTGCGTGCGAACGACGTCGGCGATACGGGGGTCGCGAACATGCAACTCGCTCACGCGCGGGATAAACTGAGTGACCGGCGCAGCAGTAAGGTCTTCGGCCGCGGTGATGTCGAAGTCGTAGCTCGTGCGGCGCAGGCCCTGCGCGGTATCGGTGAGGGCAGCGCCCCCAGATGCCGCGGCGTGGATGTGGAAGCGGGTGGGAGCGGCGACAGCCTGCGGCTGGAGGCGCACCTCGAGTTCACCAGCTCCAAAGCGCACGACACCGCCCTGCTCAGGTGTAATCAGCGTGCCCGTGCGGGGACCAGGGCGGGCAATCAGCGGCAGGAACAGGGAGTGGCTGTTGGAGGGCTGTGAAGGTACGGTGACGAGTTCTGCGCTGCTGTCAGGAGACGCAATTGAGGAGAAAGTCTCTTGGGCAAGGGGAGGCGTGAGCGAGGACGCGGCAACTGGCGCGGGGAGGGGAGCGCCCGGATGTAACTGCGAGGGCGGCGTGGCAAGGCCCATCCGCTCCAGCTCAGCCCGTACCTCGGCGGGGAAGCGCGCGAATGGATCCGGAATGACCGCATCAAGGTAGCTGGTCGAGTCGGTAGCGAGAGCGGAGTCTCGCGAAGCCGCTGCGGCAGGGTTACCTAGAGGAAAGAGCTGAGCGATAAGTAGCACAAGCAACAGCAGGGTGGCCAGGCGTGCATGACGTGATAGCATGATGGCTTCTCCCTGACGTCACCCGGCCGCATAGCTAACCGCAGCGGGGGTGGGGTGTGCTGTATTTGACGACCTTCGCACACATGGTGCTACGGTCAGGTGTAGTGATCTACCTGGAGTATAAAGAAAGCATACAAGAAAACCCCTGAATAGAAGGTAACAGTTCATTCATTCGCGAGTTTGGTTTGCAACCCTTGAAGAATGTTTACTGATGCACAGGGAGTGCTCTTACCGCGTTATTCAAGCCCGCGCTCAGGATGACAGTCCGATCATCTGGTTCGCTGACCAAAAGGGGATGAGATTGAGCGCGACCTGCTCCTGCCTGCCTCATCAACTTCGACCGCTGGCTGAACGGCGAGTCCTGCCCCGGCAGTTGGCTCTGCTCAACGGCCACCGAGCGTGAACAACTTGGGGCAGGCAATAATGGGGCTACCGCAAATCAGCCATCAAGTGTAGCAAGTGCCTCTCTACCCTCGGCAAGCGCACGCTGATTCCCCAAACGCTCAAAGACGTCGATTGCCTCGATGAGTGCATCGCGCGCCGCAGGGATGTTGCCCTGTAAGCGGTGGAAGCGCGCTAGAATGACCTGCAGCGAGGCATAATGACGACGATCACGCACGTGTGCGGAAATCGCCTGGCTGCGACTAAGGTATGTGTGAGCCGCTTCAAAGTCTCCCTCTGTGAGGCAGATGTCCACCAAATAGTTTGCGGTGTTGCCGGCCTGCCTCGCGCTGCCGATATGCTCCGCATCCTCAAGCACTTGTGTCAAAATAGTGCGCGCCTCGTGGGTGCGTCCGAGCCGGTAGAGCGTTAAGCCAATCATGTACTGGCGTCGATTCTCGCCCCACTCGTCGCTGCTCAGTGGGTGATGGTGCTCGAGTAGTGCGAGTGCCTCCTGTGGGCGACTTTGCTCTAGTAAGAGCGTTACCTCCGTAGAGAGTAATACCGCGCTCGTCGAGTCATCAGGCAAGGTAGGCCCGGAATGCTCCTTGTGCCACAACTGCCGGGCCTTCTCTAGATACTGAAGCGCCGTCATAATGTTGCCCAGATATGTTGCAAGCCGCGCTAAGTTAGCGAGACTGCGAATTTGTCGACGCACATTTCCCGCCCGCGCGCACACCTCGACGGCCCTCACGCCGTAGGCCTGTCGAACATCGAATAGCCCACGAATGCTCCAGAGCGAGGCAATCCGGTGATGCACAGTGTTGAAAAGTTCCCAGCGCTCGGTGCGATACGCCCAGTCCAGGCAGGCTCGTGCGGTCAGGTCACTCTCTTCCAGCAGATTCAGATCTGAGTAGGGCTGGCGTGCGATGGCCGCGGTGACTTGCTCCTCGAGGGACCGGGCCCAGCGGCCCCATGCCTCGGCCTCGAATGCGGGCTCATCGGCAAGTTTAGCTACCACAAAGGCTCTGACCAGAGGGTGCAACGTATAACGCGGTGCAGTGGTAAGATCCTGCTGCTGCATGTCAATCAGCGCGAGATCATTCAGGCGTTCCACTGCTCGGTCGAAGGCAAAGCCTTTCACGTCCGCGGCGGCTGCAAGCAGGGTAGGGTGGGCGCGGTCAGGAAATAGTGGCATCGTTCGCAGCACGCGTCGGGCAGCCTCGTCAAGCAACGCCCAGGCTCGGGTAAATAGATCATCAAACAGCTCCCCACGAGCGGTGTAAAGATCATCGAGCACCTGCGGCAGTGGCCGGCGCTCGTACTTCACCAGACCCATGGTAATCGTCACCGCCTTGGGATTACCGCCTGTTGCAGCGATCAATGGTTCTATCAATTGGGGGGCTTCTACCAGTCGCTCTATCTTGAGCGCGTGTGCCCGCTCAGTAATCAGTGCCCAGACCTCAGCCTCATTCATCCCCCGGAGCTCGACCGGCCAACTGCTGCGCCACTCCCGGCGATATTCGCGGCTGGTAACGATTGCCTTACTAGGCTCAGGGAGCCGCAGGAGCCAGACTAGCAACCCGTCATCGGTGATCGTCTCGAAGTTATCGACGATGAGGAGCACACGCTGACTGCGAAGTAGCTGCTCGACCTCGTGCTGCTTTTCGTCGTAGGCAAGCTGGACAATACCGGGGAAATCGAGGGTTCGCGCAATGGTGTTGAAAACAGTGCTGAGGTTGGTTGTACCCGGCCTGTCCTTGTCGCTAATCCAGACGACCGCGTCGAAGCGCGGCGCTGCTCCATCGTCGCGCAGACAAGCTGCTGCGACCTCGCGGGCGAGGCTCGTCTTGCCATTGCCGCCAAGGCCAACTACGAGTATAACCGCCGAGCGCTGATGTAACCCATCGATCACGTCAGCGAAGGCGCGCTCACGCACAACAAATTGGCTGTATGTTGGAGAGGGCAAGTTTGCATAGACACGCGGCGGTCGGGGACGGGAAGATGTGATCGGTCGCAGCTCCTCAAGCAGTTGCTCCACACGCGGGTAGCGGGCCGAGAGGAGGAACTGCTCGAGCCACTCTCGGCCGAGCATGCCGCGACGGACACAGGCCTCCGCCAGGATCTCGATGGTGCGGCTCTCAGGTGGTACAAACCCGCTCTTATACCGCTGGATTGTGGATCCGACCACACCGATCTTGTCCCCCAGCTCCTCCTCAACCACAAGCGCTGTCCTGCCTTCACAGTTTGTAATACTGGCCACGCCGGCCTTGAGAAGCCGGCCAAACGTCTCATTGCGCTTCTGCTGCATACCGGGCTCCTGTCATAGCTGCTCCGCTTTCCCATGCTAGCCCTATAGCCATCGGAAGCCTCCTGCACACGCTTCGGAAATTTCAGCACGCCCAATATTTCTGAGCCCAGGTACGGCTCTTTTGGGTCGTGACGGATGTGAACATACGATGGCGAATATAGCTCAGCACCATCGGGTCTCCATCTGCGCCCTGAGTTACATTGTCCAGCTCTCTGGTCGGACTTGGTTTAAGCGAACCCGCTGTACGGAAGCTCTGAGCGGGCCCATTCGGAAGACTCCGCAGGGAACTCGACCATCAGCGCCTCAAACACCGGTATGCTCGACGCACGAACACGATACTACAGGAAAGGAGTTATCTGATGCGCCGTCTATACACTCACCGCCGCCCGAGCCTGAACGACCGACGTGATACACGCCGCTTCATACTGATCATCACGCTTATCGCTCTCGCTGCCTGCATCCTGCTGGCCGCCCTCTTTGCTCCTGCGAAGGTGCCGCTGCACGTGCTGTGGCCGCCGATCATCGCGCTCATCACCGTGGCGGTGCGCCTGTATTTACGCCCCCCCCGGTGACGCCCGCTGAGCCGGCCGCGCCCCTGTTGGTGCGGCCGGCTCGTCAAGAGCCGCACGCTCTTGCTGCGACTCGCGGAGCTCACGGCGAAGCCCTAGGCGTTCAAAGAGATCGATTGCCTCGTTGAGCGCTTGGCGTGCAGACGTTTGGTCGCCCTGAAGCGCATGGAGTCGCGCGACCATACGCTGTGTAAACGCTAGCTGCTCTCGGTCACCATGTGCGCGCCCGATCAGTTCACTCTCATGAAGTTGGTTGGCGGCCTCTTGAAGATCCTGGTTGTCCATGGCAACCGCCGCCAGTCGCAGCCGGTTGAACAAGATATATCGCCCGTAACCCTGCTGAATTGCCTCGTCTAATGATTGCTGGAAGAGCGATGCCGCGGTCTCTCGATGGCCTTGATAGTACAGGCAGAGACCGAGCCACTGCTGAGCAGCGATCCGGCGATACCGCGACAGACGACCGGGACGTTCCAGCAGAGCTTCCCACGCCCGCTGAGCTGCTGGTAGCTCGTCGGTCGCGAGATAGTAGGCGCCCATACAGTGATAGACGAGAAAGTATGTTTCCTCTGGAAGCTCCTGATCCGCGATCAGCTGGTGAAGCATCGGCTGAAATATCGCTGCCTCCGCGATATGGCCCTGCCGGCTCAGCATCTGAATTTGGTAGGCGACGGCGTGAATCTCCTCAATGTGGTCGGACACCTCTTGAGCAGCTGCGAGACGCATTTGGTTCGACAGAAACCATTTGTCCCACACGCCTCGCACATAGAAGCAGTACATTGCCCCCCGACCTAGGCGAATCACATCGATGAAGCGGCGCTGTTTGAGAACCACCTGCATCACCAGCAGAATTGTGTCGTACTCGTGGTCGATCAGACGTAGGCGTCCCAAGTCATCTGGGCAATAGCCAACCTCTTCCGTGCGTGCGATGTACCACGCAACCCATCGTTCTCGCGACTCTTGAGCAAACAGCGGTTGTAACGCGAGCTTAGCCAGCGCAAACGCACGAACCAGCGGGTGCAGTGAGTAGCGAGGGGCGCTGTGCATGTCGGCCTGGTGAACGTCGAGCAGTGCCATATCCGCCAGCCGCTCAACTGCCCGGCTTAGCGCATAGCCGCTAACATCGGCGCTCGCACCCAAAGCCTCGCTGCCGGCGCTCGTCGGAAAGAATGTTGCGACAAGTAGAACCCGTCGCGCCGCTTCATCCAGCAACGCCCAAGCTCGGGCGAACAGATCATCGAAGAGGACTCCGTGTGCGGCCTGGAGATCATCAACTACCTGCTGGAGCGGGCGGTGCTCGTACTTGACGAGTCCGAGGGTAAGCTCGATCGCCTTCGGGTTACCGCCGGTGACGGCGATGAGCGGGGCGAACTCCGGCCTCCCGCTGGCCATAGCCTTGAGCTGAAGTGCCTGCAGGCGCTGGGCAATGAGCGACAGCGCCTCCTCATCGTTCATGCCCCGCAGCTCGACCAGCCAGCTGCTCCATAGATCCCGATGCCGCTCTCGGCTTGTGATAAGGGCCTTGCTGGGTTCCGGCAGGTTCAACAGCCAGGTAAGCAACGCCCCGTCTGTGATGGTCTCCGCATTGTCAATCACGAGGAGTACGCGCTGACGGCGGAGCAATTGCTCCACCTCACGCCGCTTCTCCTCGTATGCGAACTGAATAATGCCGGGGTAGTCAAGCGTGCGCGCAACTTCATCAAGTACCAGGCTGAGCGTCGTCGTCCCTGGCTGGTCCTTGTCACTCACCCAGACAGAAGCGTCAAACGGGATACCTGCGGCGTCGCGTTGAAGACAGTGCGCGGCTACCTCACGAGCCAGGCTCGTCTTGCCATTGCCACCGAGCCCGACCAGCAGCACCGCCGCTGACCGTTTGCTCAATCCGTCCAGCACTGCCTGGAATGCCTGGTGCCGCGTGACAAATTGGGTGTAAGTTGCGGCCGGAAGATTTTCGTAGACACGAGGCGACCGTGGGAGCACATTAGGAGCGGGGCAGAGTGTGTCGAGTAGCTTGTCCGCCTGCGGGTAGCGGGCGGCGTGCAGGAAGCGCTGGAGCCAGTCACGGCTGAGTAAGCCCCGGCGCACCGCGGCCTCGGCAAGCACGCGAGTTGCAGAATCGTCTGGCGGTAGATACCCAGTCTTGTAGCGCTGGATCGTGTCTGCCGAGACGCCGATCAGATTTCCCAACCCCTCCTCAACAACCGCAGACGTTTTTCCCTCACAGCTGGCGATACTCCCAATCCCCGCCTTGAGCAGACGGCCAAACTCCTCCGAGCGCCTCTTCATGCCTGATTCCCCACGACGCTTGCGATAAGGCACCCCCCCATCGTCCTCGACCATTGTGCGGAAGAGAACCGTAACCCGTGCGGAAATTTTCGAACAGGCGGAGTGCCAGGCTTCCGCACGTGTCTCGGGCTCTTTCGCGTACGCTCGTAGTTTACTACCTCCAGGAAGAGCGCTATGTCTATAGGAGGAATATCAATGGACATCATATTCACCTTCGGCTTTGTCGCCATCATCGCGGGCATCATCGCCAGCATGGCCTCGGGTCGGCCTCAGCCACCACAGATCATCTATGTTCAGGTCGCACCTGTGGAGCCGAGCGGCACCGGCTGCCTGCCGCTGATCATCCTAATGAGCGTCGTCGTGCTCGCCATCCTGTTTTCCTAAACCGGTAAGCCTACAGTACTTCTTCGAGGAACATTATGGAGCACATCCTGGAGATGAGCGATACGGATATCGTTTTCCGCCCACACCCGCTTGGCTACCTGCTACGTCTTGCCTTGCTTCTTGGTTTCGGTCTGGCTTGCCTCATCCTTGCACTCCAGCAACACCCCGCCTGGCTGACTGGGGCCGCTGTGAGCGTGATGCTGGGGGCATCACTCGCTGCGCGTTATACAGCCGGCGGGGTCATCATCCGCGGGGTGGATCTCATCGTACGAACTGGAACGTGGACCACTCGCGAGATCAGTCTGCCCGTGTGGGAGGCCCGTCCGGTGGTTGTTCAGAGCCTCCTCGGGCGCCTCCTCGACTACGGCATGGTGAGCTTCACCATCGAGGGGGTAACATACACCACACATGTCGGCCAGCTTCGCGGACTCTTACGGTTGATCACCAGCCATCGCCTGCAGCTCGCAAATCTATTCGGTCGAGGGGCACTGCAGCGCTTGCGCCCCTCGACACAAATCCTTGCGACCACACAGGATGACCGGTGGTGATGGCCTCGGCTGACCACACGACACTGGTTCACCCAAGAGCAAGGGTCTTCCAGAGATCGTGCGGTGCCGCGCTTGTCCTGCGCGGCGTTCCGTGCGAATATGTCTTCTATCCGGCAGGTGCGAAAAATTCCTTACCTGGCTGGTGCCACTCCGCACCGCTTACACCTATCCTACGCAGTAGGTTGATGCTCTATAAGGATACTCGTATGCCGACAGGGCAACGCAATGAGGCTTTTGGCCGCCTTCTCACAGGAGCCGTTAATAGCATCGCCAGCTACGAGGGGAAGACAGCGGCGGCGGTGGAGGAGGACTTGGGCGGCCAGCTGGGTGTGAGCGGCAAGACAATCCAGCGCTACAAGGCGGGGCACCTCCCTCCCGATGTACAGGCGGTCACGTTGCTCGGGACGGCGGGTGTCCAACGAGGGCTGCTTGGTCGCGAGTGGCTCCAGCGCTTTCTCAACGCTGCCCGCCACCCATTGGTCGACCAGCTGGTCGCGGAGCTTGTTCCGCAGCGGCCCACCCGGGAACGGCCGCCCCGCGTGTACGAGAATCTCCCAGCCCCAACCTACGCGCAGTTTGTGCAGCGAGAACAGGCGATCGCCGCGATCGCCGATGGCCTCCAGCAGCGGACAGCAGTGGTGCTGGTCGTTGGTCTCGGCGGTAATGGCAAGACAAGCCTCGTCCGTGAGGTTGCAGCTCTAGCCCTCCGCGGTGACCTCGCCTCCTTTCGCACTGATGCAGTAGTGTGGGTCAGCGACAAGGACCGACCCGGGACGACCAACCTGAGCATCGTGCTTGACGAGATCGCACGCACGCTCGACTACCCAGGCCTGCTCCAGCTTCCTTTCGAAGAACGTCGACGCGAAGTGGAGCAACTGCTCCGCCGCCAATCCGTGTTGCTCGTGGTCGACAACTTGGAGACCGTGACCGACAGCTCGCTGTTGACTTGGCTGCTGCGGCTCCCAGAGCCAAGCAAAGCTTTGGTCACTAGCCGGGAACGACATCGCGCGTTGTGGGGCAGTTGGCTCGTCGAACTCCGCGGTATGCACGTGGATGAGGCCCTGAACCTGATCGACCAGCGCCTTCGCATGCTCAACCTTGCACCAACCAGCCTGCCCAAACCCCTTGTTCCACCATTCATTGCCGTTACGGGCGGCAACCCGAAGGCGATTGAGCTCACCCTTGGGCTTGCAAAGCATGAGCGCCGCCCGCTGCCCCAGCTCATTGAGGATCTCCAAGCTGGGCGTGGTGGACTGTTCGACGACCTATTTGCCCGCGCATGGTCACTATTGGACGAGCCCGCCCGCCGCACACTCTGCGCTGCTGGGCTCTTCGCACAGGGTCTTGACGCAGATGCCCTTGGTGCTGCCGCCGACGTGCGTGGGCACTCGCTGCAGCATGCTCTCGAGCATCTGACTGAGCTTGCGCTACTAGATGCTGAGCAGGCTGACCTCCAGGCCACGCCTCACTACGCGGTTCACCCGCTCGTTCGCTCGTTCACAGGAACCAAGGTTGGCGCGTATGTCGACTTTGCCGATCAGGCGCGCCAGCGCTGGGCAATCCACCTTCTTGAGCTCATCAATGTCATTCGGATAGAGCAGCCAGGACGTGTACCAGGGATTCTGGATGCACATGCACATCACATCCGGGCCTACCTCGACTGGGCCTATACAACCAAGCGCTGGGACACATTCCTGGCCTGCTACTGGCGCACAGAGATGGTCTGGGATATCAGCACGTTCGCCGAGGAGCGCATCCCGCAGGCAGAGCGGGCACTACAAGTCGCGCTCGACGTCGGTGACACCAAAGTAGCATTACGTGCCTCGCTCCGGCTCACCCGCCTCTACAGCTTCTACCGGAGGGTGGATGAAGCCCAGGTAATGTTTCACCAAGCGGAGCAGCTATATGAACAGGCCGACGCTGACTTTCAAGAACAGGTGCGTGGGAGATGGGAGAGTACTGAGGCAATAGTCCTAATCACCTCTGGACAGCCGGCTCGTGCGCTTGAGCGCCTTGATGCCACATTAAGCCACGCGCTTCATCCGCAACGGCGATTTCGAAAGCAATATTGGCGGGCGCTTGCCCTCTACAAACTCGAACGCCTTGACGAGGCTAAAGCTGTGCTGCACGAACTGCTCATTCACAGCGATCCTCAGCCAGCACTTGTCACAAAATGTCGTGTCTACGGCCTCGCCGCAGATATTGCACTGGAGGAGGGTCGGCCGGAAGATGCGCACGCCTACCTACAAACTGCCATGGAGGCAGCAATCATTTTGCAGGACAGGTACCAGATAGCACGGCTTGAGCGCACTTGGGCCCATCTACACCAACTCCGAGGCGAGGGGACAGATGCACGAGACCGGCTTGTGTCCGCCATTGATATCTTTACGAGGTTAGGGATGCCCTACGACGTTGCCCGCACCCGAGAGGCTTTCGCAGGTTTGGAGGCGCTCCAGTAGTGCTCGCAGCGAGAGCGCATCTCCTCGTCTAAAGTGCGGCCAGCTCCTGGTCCCACGGGGTGTCACCTGCACTTGACGTGAAGAGTAGCCCGCCAACGTGAGTTATGGTGAACATACTCTTTCCATCTGCTGGGAGAGCAAGTCGCCGTCTGCTGCTTTCTCCGTACGGTCTTTACATCGCATCTCCGAATTGCATGGCTTCAAAGTGCTGCCAGATGTAAAATGTAGCGGATCTGACAGTGCAGTGAACATACAGCCGCATGCGGCTGGTATGCGGCGTTCAAAATGTTGTCTCCCTGTACCAGGCGGAGCGCCTTGTAATGAGAAACACTGGATTCCTACTCGCGCTCAGCCTTCCGCAGCCAGCGCTCCTTTCGGCGTGGGTTCGCCCGCAAGGAGTATCGCCAGCAGCCCGAGGCCAAGCAGGCCAATGAATACCATCAGCGCCCATTCGTACCCGCCGAGCGCAATCGAGAGCGCCCCTGCACTGATAGGCCCGAGGGTTCGCGAGCCAGTGAGCGCCACATTCTGCATCCCGCTGATGCTGCCGTAGTTGGCCGGCCCATAGCGCTCTGCCAGCAGCGCTGCGCGCATGATCGTCATCGTGCCGGCACCTGCGCCGAACAGCGCGATGGCGACGAGCGCCCCCGTCGTGGTCGGGACAAGTGCGAGCACGGACAGGCCCGCCATCTGCATCGCCATAAGGCCCGCCGTGACAAGGTGGCGCGGCATGCGGTCCCCGAGCGGCCCGATCAGCAGCCGCCCCACGAGTGTCATCAGGCCGAAGAGACCCGCCACCTGTGCCGCAAAGCTTGGGCTCTGCCCCTTCGTGATTAGGTAGGGGATGATCGAGACCGTGTTGGCCACTGTGACCAAGATGCTCGTCCCGAAGGCCACGGTGAGCCACCAGAAGCCGCGGTCGCGCAGCGCAGCCGCCGTGGAGACGCTGACTTCCGGCGAAGCGGTGTGTGTTGTCTGCTCGCCCCCAGGCGGCGCGCCGTCCGGGAGCAGGCCCAGGTCCTGGGGACGCCGGCGCAGCAGGAAAAGGTGGGGCGGGATGGTGGCGACTGCGAGAATGCCCGCCAGCGCCAGCAGTGCCGGCCGCCACCCAAGCCGCTCCACCAGCCACGCGCTCAGCGGGATGAAGACGAAACTGGCCCAGGCGCCGAAGAAGGTCAGCACGGTGAGCGCTCGGCCGCGCTGCCGCCGGAACCAGACTGCCACCAGCGCGAAGGCCGGCTCGTAAAGCACCGCTGCGGTGGTCGCGCCAATCGCGGCCATCACCAGGTAGAAGGCGGCAAGGCTGCTCACGTGCGACCACGCGACCAGAAGCAGCGAGCCCGCAATGGAACCCACAGTCATCAGAGCGCGGGCGCCATGCCGGTCGAGCCAGCGTCCTACCGGCACCGCGGCGAGCCCCGAGCAGAGCAGGGCGAGCGAGTAGGCACCTGTGAGTTCGACCGTCGTCCAGCCCAGCTCAGCCTGCATCGGCGCGACGAAGACGCTGAAGGCGTAATAGAGGATGCCCCACGAGACCACCTGGGCCGCCGAGACGCCGTAGAGCATCGGCCAGCCGTAGTAGATCGGGCGGCCGAGCCAGCGGGGCAATCGTTCAGATGCCAACGCTGCTACTCCGCCGCTCAAAGATGATCGTGTCGCGCCAGCGCCCCTCCAGGGGGCCGTACGCCATCAGCGCGATGCGCTCGCGCCGGCCCACCTCGCGGAAGCCGCAGCGCAGGTGGAGGGCATGGCTGGCCGCGTTCTCGGGGAAGATGCTCGACTGGAGGGTCCAGATACCCGCGGCCTCTGTGACACGGAACAGCTCCTCGAGGAGTGCCTGGCCAACACCCCTGCCGCGCGCCGCGCCGGCGACGTAGACACTGTGCTCGGCGACCCCGGCATAGCAGGCGCGGGCCGAGGTCGGGCCGACCGCGGCCCAGCCGAGGACCTGGTCGCCGGCGCGAGCCACCAGGCTACACGGGTTGATCTTGCCGGCCGCCCAGGCCTCCCAGGAGGAGGGCGGCTCGGTCGCAAACGTCGCGTGACCGGTGGCGATACCCTCGCGGTAGATCGCCTCGACCACCGGCCAGTGCGTCTCGGTCATCAGCTCGATACGCATGGCGCTCCGTCTTCCTCCGAGCACGGCCCACAACAGGAGGCGCCGTCGGTGCTGTCGTCGAGCTGCCCACCAGGTTGTCTCTGTGCCATGCGCAGGAGCGATTGCAGCCAGCGCGTTGCCGCCGGCGCCAGCGGGCAGCAGAGCTCATAGGTGCCATCGGGGTTCTGGATGATCATGGGTGTGTAGCGACGCGTGCCTGTCTCGCGTACAGACACGCGCCCTGTAGTGTCACTGGCAGCCGCAGCTCGACCCCAAGGCCGGCGCGAGCGCTACCAACTCGCCAGCCTCCTCTCTCGTCTCTGCCGCGACCCCGCAGCAATCGGTTTTGGCCTCGGGCTCGCAGCAGGTCGCCTGAACTGTCGGGGCACAGCAGGACGAGTCCGCGGGGGCAGGGGTGAGGCTGATAAGGCTGGGTGCGACAGGGGTGAGGCTGATCAAACTGGTTGCCGGCACGATCGCGTCGGCCGGGCCACAGCAAGACGAGGCGACACCGCCGCCAGCCGCCACCGGCCCGGAGCAGACGCCGGTTTCGGGTAGCTCCAGTTCGACGCGACGGGCGGCCTCCCAATCGCCGGCGAGGGCCGCCGTCACCGAGCGGGCCTGCTCGTAGCCCGTCAGCAGCAGGAAGGTCGGGGCGCGCCCGTAGCTCTTCATGCCGATCATGTAGAAGTCTGTCTCGGGGTGGCTCAGCTCGTCCACACCGTGGGGACGCACCGTGCCGCAGCTATGGAAATTGGGGTCGATCAGCGGGGCGAGGGCCGTCGGTGCCTCCACTGCGGGGTCGAGGCCAAGGCGCAGCTCGGCAAGCGGTGTGAGGTCAGGGCGCAGGCCAGTAGCGACAACGATCTCGTCCACAGGGTTGAGGCTCCTGGTACCGGCGTGAACCACCAGGCCCTCGGGTGTGCGCTCCACGCGGTCGGTGCGCCAGCCAGTGACGAGCTTGACGGCACCGCGGTCGACCAGCGAGCGGATGCGCTGGCCGAGCTCGCCGCGGGCCGGGAGGGCGTCGTTGGCGCCGCCGCCGTAGGCCTGGCCCATGCGCTCGTCGCCGCGCCGCACCGCCCAGGTGATCTCCGTGCCGGGCGCCTCGCCGGCCAGGGCGGCCAGGTCGAGCAGGGCGTTGAAGGCCGAGTGGCCGCTGCCCGCCACCA
>DAOLDO010000034.1:0-11052 GCA_035327325.1 Chloroflexaceae bacterium
GCCATGGTCGACTCATTTATCGACGACATGCAACGGCGGGCGCAGGCGGAGATCGACAAGTGGACTGCGGAGCTGCGGCGCCGGGCTGTCGAGGAGTTCTGGCGTGCTGTATGCGGGGTCGTGCCGGCCACGACATTCGCAGGCACGGGGTTGGCTTACTGGCGGCTTCGACGCAGGCAGCGGGGAGGAGGCGAGGCGTGAGCACGACAAACACAGCCCCCGCCGGACGACCGCAGCCCAGCGGGCGCACGACTGCCTTGCGCACGCTGCTCACGGGCCGTGGGCAACCACGCCTCCGTCTAGGCGCTGCGTTCGCGGCGATCTTCTGGGGCGGCCTGATCTGGCTCGTCTATCCATATGCGCTGGGCATCGCTTCCTGGGAGACAAACGCGCGCTTCCTCGGCCTGGCGCTGCTGCTGCTTGTCGCCTTTGCAGCCTACAAGCTGGTGCAAAACCTCGGCCGGATTCTCTGGCACCTTGGGCTGCTGTGGCTGGGCGCCCTGCTGCTGGCCGTGTTTGTCGGCGCAACGGCTGCGCGCGGGCGAGCAGTAGGCGTCGCGGACTGGCCGGGCTGGCAGGGCGCTGCCGGCCAGGTCGCGAGTGGCGTGTCCGCCCGGGTTGGGCGGCTCGTCGAGGGCATCGCCGCCGCCCCGACCGATGTCTACATGGCGGCGACGGGGAGCGCGCCGTTCTGGCGCTCGCCGCCGGCGGCCTACGCCGAGCCGGCGGTGCTCGGCCGGCGCGCCGAAGCCGGGCGGGTGGTCCTGCCCTCGGAGCAGGAGCCGACGGGGATCACGCGAGGCGTTATCGCAATGGCGGTCAGCGATGACGGCACGGCGATCAATCTTCGCGCCGCGCCCGGGACTGACGGAGCGGTCCTGGGCAAGCTCGACAGCGGCAGCCTCCTCTTCGTCACCGGCGGCCCCAGCCGCGCCGGCGAGCAGATCTGGTGGCAGGTTAGCGACCAGGAGCTCGAGGGCTGGTGCAGCGCCGACCTGCTGGTGCTGGTGAGCCGGTGACGGAGCTCCAAGGGCATACCCTATGCCCTGCACCCGATAACCCTGCCTTGAAAGCGCCCGAGCGAGGAATCACGAGATGGACGAGCAGCTCCCAGACGTGGACGTGATCCTGTTGCACCGCGACCTGCGCCGGGCGCCGTCCTTCGCGCTGCCGGAAGGGTACGCTATGCGCCCCTACCGGGCGGGCGACCTCCATACCTGGCTGCGCATCCAGGCGACCGACCCCTTCTTCGCGCCCACGGCGGAGACCTTCGCCGAGGCGCTGCCCGGCGACGAAGCCTACCGCGCTGAGCGGGTGATGTTCCTGGTGGGCCCGGAGGGCGCCGAGATCGGCAACATCACCGCCTGGAACACCGCCGAGTTCACCGGGCAGGACATCGGCCAGGTCTGCTGGGTGGCCCTCGTCCCCGCGGCGCGGGGGCGCGGTCTGGGCAAGCCGCTGCTGAGCGCGGCCTGCGCCGCCCTGCGGGGGCGCGGCTACACGCAGGCGTTCGTGGACACGAACATGCGCCGCGTCCCAGCGCTCAACCTGTACCTCGGGTTTGGCTTCGAGCCGCTGCTGCGCGACGAGGAGGAGCAGGCGGCGTGGCGCGCGATCGCGCCGCGCCTGAAGTCGGCACACGGCCGCCATGAGGGCCCTTGACTCGTCCCTTTGGGCAGACCCTATACTCGGCCTATGAACCGTGAGCGCGCCGACCTCATCCCGATCGGGGGCTTCGCCGCCGCCTCGCTGCTCTCGCAGAAGGCCCTGCGCCTGTACGCCCAGCTCGGCATCCTGGCCCCCCGCTACGTAGACCCCGACACGGGCTACCGCTACTACCACCCCGAGCAGCTGCGGGCGGCCCGGCTCATCCTGCTGATGCGCCAGATCGAGATGCCCCTCGCCCTGGTGCGCCAGGTGCTCGCCGCGCCCCCCGACGCGGCCGAGCGGCTGGCGCGCCGGCACCTGGCCGAGCTGGAGCGGCGGACGGCGCTGGCGCGCAAGACGGTTCCGGAGCTGTTGGCGCTGCTCAGAGACGAGGAGGACCCGATGCCCTACGCGATCAGCGTCCGCGAGGTCGAAGCCCAGCCGATCGTCAGCATCAGCCGCAAGCTCAAGGTGGCCGGGCTCGGCGGCTTCATCCAGGAGGGGACGGCTGCCCTCTACCAGGCGCTCGAGCGCCGCGGGGTCGCGCCCGCCGGGCCGCCCTTCGGCCTCTACCACGGTCCGGTCAACCAGGAGGACGACGGGCCGGTCGAGGTGTGCGTGCCGGTGGCGCAGCGGGTAGAGCTGGGCGGCGAGACGCAGGCCCGGGAGCTGCCGGCCGGCCGCCTGGCCTGCGTGACCCTGCGCGGCCCCGAGTGCGAGTTCCCCAGGGTGCTGGAGGGCTACGACGCCGTGTACGAGTGGGTCGAGCGCAACGGCTACAGGACGGAAGGCCCGCCACGGGAGGTCTGGATCAGCGCGCCGGGCGTGGAGGGCGGGCCGGACGAGGAGCTGGAGATCGCCTGGGCCTTCGTCGAGAAGTAGCCGGCCCCACAGCGGGCGTCGAGCGCGCAGGGTCGGGCCGGTGCGCCTTCAGCGCAGGGTATCGGGTCTAGCGTCCTGAAGCCCGCGACGCTCCGACTAGGCCCGAACGGGTCGTCTGGGTTTGCACGAGACTTGGGCGTAGAGGTTGGCGAGCGCCTGCCCGAGAGCGCGTCGAGGCGCGCGAAGCTCCGGGCAAGCCGGCCCGTCGTCCGGGCGATGCTGGACGAACAGCTGCGCGAGCAATCCCGTGGCTGCCTGGAAAAGCCCGAGGGCCGGGACGACCACGTGGATCGTCTCGGCCCTCCGCGTTGTGCTGCCCCAACGTGTGGAGCCAATGGCCGGACTCGAACCGGCGACCGGCTGTTTACGAACTGGGCGCGGGGCTGTCCATAGCTATCCACAGGCGTGTTTTGCGGCTTTCTGATGCGATCTTGTTTTCCACTGCTTCCGCCAAAATCCGCCCTTATTTGCCCGTTTGGCTACATTTTGGCTACACAGATCATGGCTCATTCTGTCGGCGGGTGCCAGCCGGCCAATACCCAGAAGCTCCGCACTGTGATTGCATCGGGATCGTCGGCTAGCTGAAGAGCGACGACGGTCGCACGCCCAATCGCAGTCGTGCCGACAATGCGGAGGCCATCGCCCGTCCAGGCGAAATGATCCCACCAGTGCTCAGTTCTTGGGTTAAACAGCGGGACAATGCTTCTCGTTACAGGATCGACCGCATCAGTCTTATCGGCCTTGTGCCCATTGCAGATAGGGCAGGCGAGCCACAGATTTGTTTCGTCGTCGGTGCCGCCCTTCGCGAGCGGAACGATGTGTTCTACTTCCAGCCGCGCCATCACCAGATGCTGCGGGCTGAGGCAGTAGCCGCAGCGCTGGCCTGCAGCGTCGCGAACCCGACGCTCGACAGCGATGGGAATAGCACGGCGGGCCATCAGGCCGCGCTCAACGGAGGCCGCAATCCTCTGTCTACCGCAACCTTCAGCGCCTGTGCCTTCCGCACCAGGCCACGACGATACGTCCCCATCAACGCATCGAGCGCCGGTCGGTCAGCATCTGCCAGGCTCCCCTCGCGCTGACGCGCGAGCAAATCGCTGAGCTTGGCCTGATCAGCTTTGTCCATCTCAAGCGCGCCGAGAAGCACCACTTGCTCGTCAGGGAGCAGTTCGACCGGAACCTCACTGGCTGCCTGGTCAAGCCACTCGACCAGTATATCCTCGACCCGGCGATTGCGCTGTGTCGCGATGGCCCGCGCGCTCTGAACGAGCGCGTCTGGAAGCTCAAGGGTCACGATTGCGCTCATTGACGCCCCTCCGTCTCATGGCTTCGATCTGAAGTCAATGCTGTACACCCAAGCTCACCCAGCAGATGCTCGTCGGCTGCCTTCCACGCCAGAAGCCGGGCACGAATGCCCGTTGGGTCGAAGCGTGCCTCGTGTGCAAGGCGGGCCTGCTCGCTGATCGCGGCGTGCTCTGCGACATAAGCATCGACAGCGTCGCGCTGTGCGAGGTAGTAAGCCAGGACAGCATACATCTGCGCCAGCGTGACCGTTGGAAAGTCCTGAACGATGCTCTTCGGGCGTACCTCCCTGCCGAAAGGCGCGCACGACTGTCTCAAGCGGCACGCGTGTCCCGCTGATACGCACCACTCCTTCGGGAGTTGTGGTCAACGGCACCGGCTGTAGGTCAACAGTCAAGCTCATCAGGAAACCCCTAGCTCCGCACACGGTTGCTGACACCAGCGGCGGTCTCACAAACGCGGCGCTCCAAGGAGACCCGTCGATTGCTGTGCACTATGATAACCTGTGCACTCTGCACGAGCGTGTCTGGAAGCTCAAGAGTCACGACTGCGCTCGTCGGCTCTTCTCCACATCGTGTCTAATCCAGACATACTCTGGTTGCCAAAGACTTCGCAGTTATTGTAACACTAGCGACCACGGGCTGCCGACATTGGCGCGGCGAGTCTGTGCGCCCTGCGCGTGCTATCACGGCAGCCCGAGCAGATTACGCGACGAGCGCATCATTGCGATCGACGCGATCGCCAACTCAGCCCGCCTCAGACAGTGTGTAATCGCCATGCTCGAAGATCAACGAGGTACACAATGAACGCATCTGGTTTTATCGTCACTCCCATCGGATTCGTCCGCTCCGCGCTCACCGAGCGCGAGGCGGCACCGCTCCAAGGCGACGAGGGCGCGCCTGCCGCCTGGCTCGAGCTCGATCCATCGGTGGCGGAGGGTCTTGTCGGCATTGGCGAGGGCGACGAGGTGATCGTTCTGACCTGGCTGCACCAGGCTCGGCGCGAGCTGCTACAGGTTCACCCGCGTGGGCGGCTTGAGCGGCCCCTGAGCGGTGTCTTCACCACGCGATCGCCCGACCGGCCAAACCCGATCGGCCTGCATCGTGTGGTCGTCCTTGCCGTCGTCGGGACACGGCTACACGTGCAGCCACTGGAAGCCATTGACGGAACGCCGATCCTCGACCTCAAGCCGGTGCTTGGCGAGATCGACAGTCGGTGATGCTCACGTGCGGCTGCATTACCCGAGCGCGCGGAAGATCACGTCCCAGAGCGTGCTGTTGTGCTCGGCCGCCTCGACGATATCGTCCCAGAGCACCGGTGGCGCTTGCAGCAGCGAGTCGTGAAGCATGATCTCGGCCCAGTTCAGGCGCATCGGGTCGGCGTCGGGCACGCCGGCGGCGCGCATCGCCCGCAGAAAAGCCTCCGCGACGATGCCGTAGCCGATCACGGAGGGGTGGAAGCAGTCGAGGCTGAACAGCCCGCCCTGGTAGCGCTCGCCCTGCTCGCGCGTGCCGAGGCGCAGAATGCTCGGCAGCGGGTCGAGCCGCAGCAGCGGGTGGTCGGTGATGCCCAGGCGCGCGTAGTAGTCGCGCAGGGCGCGGCCCGGCGTGTCGGTGAGCTGGTTGCGCTTGACCGCCAGCTGGTCGAGCACGTCGCAGAGATCCACCAGCTGCCAGCGCGGGCCGGCCACCGCCACCGCGCCGCGGAGCGCCGCGTTGAACTGGTCGATCGTCGCGTCGATCAGGCGCGCGTCGGCGTTGGTGAGCCGGGCGTGCCAGAGCGGGCTGAAGCGCGCCTGGTTGGCGAAGAAGCGGCCATAGAAGGCAAAGTAGGTGCCATCGAACGGCGGGATGCCCTGCGTGACGGGCGGGATGGTGACGTGCGGGATGGTGCCGACGAAGACGTTGGTGGAGGCCGGCGCAATCCCGGCAATCGCGTCGAAGAGCTCGGCCACGTCCTGCGCGAACACCTCGGGGTGGGTGAGGTTGAACTGGCGCCGGCCCTCGGGGTCCAGCCCGCCGACGCCAGGAGGCATGTCGTTGACCTTCAGCGACAGCACGGTGCCCAGGCAGTCGTTCGAGCCGAGCCAGATGATCAGGTTCTCAAGCTCGCCTTCCTCAAGGACGATCTGGCGCAGGTTGTCGAGCATGGTCCAGCGCTCGCGCTCGGGGCGGTGACGCGGGTTAAGCACGCGGATGGCGGTACGGTACATGGCCGCCGAGGGCAGGCCAAGGAAGTCGTCGGTGATCGCGCCGTCCTGGTTGCGTATCACCATCCGCGCATACTCCGAGGTGACGGCGGCAGCATCGGCGACGCGAAAGCCCCACACGGCGAGGTTGTGGTACGTGCCGCCGAAAGGCGCCGGGCGGGCGCCGGCGCCGCGCTCATACAGGTCCTCGACCTCATCGATGAAGCGGTTGAGCAGCACCGGGAAGCTGGTGAACCACTCCAGCCGGCTGATGTCGGGGCCGAGGGTGCGCGCCATCGAGCGCAGCAGTTCCTCGATGTTTAGCGGCAGGCCGCTGCCGGGGAAATGGGGCACGCGAAAGTCGTCGGGGATGCGCAGCCCAAGCGAGCGGGCGATCAAGGCTGGGTAGGACCAGGCGGTCTGTAGGATCGCACCGCTCTGAAAACCCTGCGTGAGACTATCGCCGAGGGCGACGAGGCGAGCCATAGGACCTCCTCCAAAGCAACGCGGCCACGAGGCGGAACCGCCTGCCCATTGTTACATGGAGTGTGCCAGCGACAACGATCGTCGCGCCTCGATCGCCGGAGCGCCACGGGTGGAGCGTCGCGCCGACGTCGGCCTGTCGGCTAGCGATCCGGTATGCTTCTTGCACGCCCTCTGCAGCATGGCCATCTCGTTCGCCAATCTTTCAGCGTGTGTGGCAGCAAGCGCCCCCCGTCGCCTGCGTGGCGCGTGGGCTCAACGCCTGCTGCTTGCGCTGCTCGCCATCCTCCTTGCCCTTAGCACGCCGCATCAGCTGGCGGCCCAGGACGAGCGGGTGACGGTGCGCCTCGACGGGCGGGCGCTGTTCCGCGTCGGCCCCACCACCGACGCCGATGCCGCCACCCGCGCCCGGCGCGTGGAGCGGCGCCTGGCCACGCTCCTGGAGAACCCCCAGGCGATCGTGCCCGCCCGCGTCGAGCCAGGTGCGAGCGAGGGCGAGCAGATCGTGACCGTGGCCGGCGTGCCGGTGGTCACCGTCACTGTCGCCGACGCCGAGGACAACGTGACCACGCCTGCGGCCCTTGCCGCGCTCTGGGCGCAGCGCATCGACACGGCGCTCGTCGAGGGCCGCGCGCGCCGCCTGGCGCCGGGCGGCCGTTTCGCCGCCGAGGTGCAGAGCGCGGTCACGGCAGCCTTCGCGCGCCTCGGCGAGTCGGCGCTCACGATCGTCCCGCGCGCCCTGGCCGCCCTGCTCGTGCTCGGCCTGTTCTGGCTGCTCGCCAGCCTGGTGCGCCGGCTGCTGCGCTTCGTCTTCAAGCGCCTGATCGCAGACCTCACGGTCGAGAACCTGATCCGCCAGCTCACCTACTACGCGATCTGGGCGCTCGGGCTGCTGGTGGCTGTGGATGCCCTCGGCTTCGACCCGCAGACGGTCGTCACTGGCCTGGGGCTCACCGGCCTGGCCCTCGGCTTCGCGCTCAAGGATATCATCTCGAACTTCGTGAGCGGGCTACTGATCCTCGGCCTGCGGCCCTTCCAGATCGGCGACCAGATCGTGGTGGGTGAAACCGAGGGCAGCGTGGAGCGGATCGAGCTACGCGCGACGCAGATCCGCACCTACGACGGCCGCGTGGTGCTGGTGCCGAACGCCGAGGTGTTCACCTCGCGCGTGACCAACAACACCGCCAGCCCGGTGCGGCGCGGCAGGGTGACGATCTTTCTCGGCTACGACGTGGATCTGCCGCGGGCGATGCAAATCGCTCGCGACGCCGCACAGGAGGCCGAGGGCGTGCTGGAGACGCCACCAGTCTCTGCTGTCGTCTCCACGCTCGGCCAGGACGACGTGGTGGTGGAGGTGCGCTTCTGGAGCGACTCGCGCCGCTCCGACGTGGTGGCCACTACCTCGGCGGTACAGCTCACCGTGGTGGCGGCGCTGCGAGCCGCGGGCATCACCTTGCCCGACCCCGACGTGCGTCTGGTCAAGCTTCGTGGTTCCGCCGCGTAAGGTGAACGGCTCTGCTATGCTCGAGAAACAACAGATCGGTGAGCCGGACGGGCGCTCTGAGCTGCGGAACGGCACGCAGCCGTTGTCGAGCGGCGAGCTCACCACCGCCCTCGTCCACCTCTACCGGGCCGAGGTCGGCCGCTCGGTGCGCTGGCGCACCCGACTCGACGTTACAACGAACTGGGCTGTACTCACCACCGGCGCCGGGATGACCTTCGCCCTTGGCGACCCGGAGCCCCAGCGCCACGTCGTGATCCTGCTCAGCTCGCTACTGGTGGCCTACTTTCTGGTGATCGAGGCGCGGCGCTATCGCCACTACGACCTGTGGCAGCGGCGTGTGTCGCTGCTGGAGGGCTCGTTCTACGCGCCGCTGCTCGACCCTGAGGCACCGCCCGTCGATCCGGCCTGGCGTGCGACGCTCGCCGACAGCCTGCGCGAGCCGCGCTACCAGGTCTCGCTGCTCCAGGCGATGGGCTGGCGGCTCCAGCGCAACTACCTCTGGCTGTTCCTCGCCAACGCCGTGATCTGGCTGGTGAAGATCGACCTGCACCCGACACCCAGCGTGAGCCTGACGGAGTTCGTCGCCCGCGCCGCCGTCGGCCCGATCCCGGGCTGGCTGGTGCTCGGCTTCGGCCTGCTGTTCAATGGTGCGCTGCTGGTGATCACGCTTTTCGCCGGCCGCCGCTCGGGAATTGCCGGCCCGATGGGCTGCTAAGCCGGTGGGCTCGTAGCCTCATCGCAGCGTGTGCAGACGCCGAAGAGCACCAGGTGATCGCTGGTGACGCGGAAGCGGTAGCGCTCGTGCATCGCGGCGTACAGCCCCTCGACCGTGTCGTGGGCGATCTCCTGCTCGTCGCCGCACTGGCGACAGATCAGGTGATGGTGCGGGTCGGCCTGCGTGATCTCGTAGACATCCTCGCCGTCACTGCTGACACCAGCCACCACCAGGCCAAGCTCCACAAACAGCTTGAGGGCCCGGTAGACTGACGAGCGATCCAGCGACGGGATACGCTCCTGGGCGCGGAGGTAGATCTCCTTCAGCGTCGAATGCCCGCTTCCAGCACAGACTGCGTCGAGGATCACCTCGCGCTGGTCGGTCACGCGGTAGCCGGCCTCGCGGAGCACGCGGCAGTAGTTGAGGCTCGTATGTGCCATACCCGCCCAGTGTAGCAGACCCTGTGCCGCGCCCGGCGTTGTTGCCATTTTTTGCGAGAAGTTGCCGCTGCGGCGCTCGCCAGCGATAGTGCGAGCAGTGGCGCTCGGCATTGAACAGTGGGAACATCGCGATGGCACAACACTGGCCCTCGGTTGAACATGGTCACTCTCACGGCGGCGGCCTGCGCGGTCTGCTCGGCCGTGTCTTCCATCTCCACCACCACGATACGCAGACACAGGCGCTCGACCCCGCCCTGGGCACCGAGCAGGGCATCCGCACAGTCTGGATCGCCCTGGCGGCCCTTGGCGCGACCACGCTGCTCCAGCTGCTCGTCGTCGCCCTCAGCGGCAGCGTAGCCCTGCTCGCCGACACCGTTCACAACCTCGGCGACACGCTGAACTCGATCCCGCTGCTGCTCGCACTCTACCTCGCCCGACGCCTGCCGACCCAGCGCTACACCTACGGCTTCGGCCGCGCCGAGGACTTGGCCGGCGTGCTGATCGTGCTATCGATCGCCGTCAGTGCGGGCGTGATCTTCTGGGAGTCGTTCCAGCGCCTGCTCGACCCGCAGCCGCTCCGGCATGTCGGCTGGGTGGCCGCCGCCGCGGTGATCGGCTTTGGCGGCAACGAGGCGGTGGCCCAGATGCAGATCCGCACCGGTCGTCGGATCAACTCGGCGGCGATGGTCGCCGACGGCATGCACGCGCGGGTTGACGGCCTGACCTCGCTGGCCGTGCTTGTGCCGGCCCTCGGCGGCCTGTTTGGGCTGGCCTGGCTCGACCCGCTCGTCGGGCTGCTGATCGGTATCACAATCCTGTTCATCACCCGCGATGCCGCCCTGCGCGTCTGGCAGCGCCTGATGGACGCTGTGGAGCCGAGCTACGTGGAGCGCATCGAGCAGCTGGCGAGCGAGGTTCGCGGCGTGGAGGCAGTGACGAATCTGCGCGTGCGCTGGGTTGGGCGTGTGCTCGACGCCATGGTGGAGCTGCGCGTCGCCGAGGGGCTGCTGCAGATCGAGTGCGCAGCGATCGTCGCGCAGGTGCGCGCCCAGCTTGCGACTAACCTCGGCGTCGCGACGCAGCTGACGATCGCCGTCGCGCCAGCACCGAGCGAAACATACGACCCGTTCCGGGCCGAGGCAACGACGATTCTGCCACCGCGCTACCGTGGGGGTGCCAGCGTGAGCGCCGCACCGATGGGTGCTGCCGCGCTGCAGTACGACGCCGACGGTCAGGTTGCCTGGGATCAGGTCTGGACCGGGTTCTGCGAGCTGGCCCTCGCGGGCGGGGCGCCGCACCGTGGGCTGCTGCTGGAGCCGGTCGATCCGCAGACGATCGCCGGGCGCGAGGATGACCAGCGGCGCGTGCTCGGCGAGCTAGAGCGCGGCCTCCAGCTCGTCACCGGCCGCGAAGTTGTGCAAAGTCATGCCCACGGCTGGATCGGCTTGGTCTGTGACAGCGAGGCGATGGCGCTCTGGCTGCTGCGGGCGATCGTGGTCGAGAATGTGAGCGCGCGGCGCGAGGGCAGCACCTTGTTCCTGCCCGCCGGCCCCGACTTCCGGCTCGAACGCGAGATCAAGAGCGTCATCACCGTGGTGGCGAAGACCACCCACTACTGGACGGAGCACGCGCAGTCGCTCGCGGCGGCGTAGCGTTCCGGTGTATCATCGTCCGCACCACGCAACCAGAAAGGCGAAGCCGATGCACCATACCAGGCAGGTCGCGGGCAGCCCTGCGACGCAACCGCAACCATCGTCTGCTCAACCACGCCGTCTCAGCCCTGCTGCGCTCGCCGCTCCACGGGCTGATCAGTCGCGACCTGATGCTGATCACCTTCACCGGCCGCAAAAGCGGGCGTAGCTACACCACTCCGGTCACCTACAGCCAGCAG
>DAOLDO010000034.1:11152-16166 GCA_035327325.1 Chloroflexaceae bacterium
TAGCTACACCACTCCGGTCACCTACAGCCAGCAGGGCGAGCAGATCGTCTTCCACAGCACCCAGCGCTGGTGGAAGAACCTGGAGGGCGGTGCACTCGTTACGCTCAGGCTGCGCGGCCGCGAGCGTGCCGGCTATGCCCTGCCAACCCAGGACGTGCCGACGATCGTCGCGGCGATCAGGGCCTTTCTGGAGCGCAAGGGGTTCAACTGCGTCGGTATGATCGACCTCTCGCTCGCAGACCCAGGCCGCCCTCCGACCGACGCTGAGCTGGAGGCCGCAGCGCGCCAGCGGGTGCTCGTCACGGTGACGCTCGATCAGGAGTCGCCACGCTCGTAGCGACGCGTGTGGGTAGGCCTCTACACGAGCTCAAGCACGGTGAAGGCTTCGCCGTATGCGAGGCTTGCCTGCGCGCCTATTTCTGCCGCGTGTCGCCGCCAGGAGCGCACAAGCTCTGCGGGGTCGGGCGTCTGGCTACGATGCTCGAGCCGCGCAGCCAGCTTCCGCTCCAGGGCGGGCGTGATGTCTACAACGCGATCGGCAACCGTGCTGGCGAACAGCCAAATCGAGCGCACCTTGTGGGGATGCAGGCCGCCAGCATACAGCTCGGGGAAGGCGAGCGGGTCGCGGGCGAGCGGGTAGATCGCGTCGAGCACGGCTCGCCCAACGACACGATGGTCGCGGTGGCTAAGGTAGGGCGGCCAGGGGTGCTCCGGGTCGTGCGTAAAGATCGCGTCCGGCCGCCAGCGGCGGATCGCGCTGACCAGGTCGCGGCGCAGCGCCGCAGTATCCTCGACGCCCCCATCGGGGTAGCCAAGCAGCTCCACGCCGGCGAGGCCGAGCTGCCGCCCCGCAGCCGCGGCCTCGGCCGTGCGCTGCCAAGCCAGCTCCTCCGGGGACGTAGCGGGGTCATCTGAGCCGCTTTCGCCGGCGGTAACGAGCAGGAGCCGCACCTCCGCACCTGCATCGACCGCGCGAGCGAGCGTGCCGGCGCACCAGCGCTCGATGTCGTCGGGGTGGGCCGCGATCGCGAGGATCGAGGCGGCAGGGGGCGGCTCGGCCGCAGTTTGTTCGATATGCGCCAAAAATGAGCCTTTAAAGGGTGCTCGCGGCAAGAAGACGCCGTACCGCAGGATGCGACCGACTGCCAGGATCTATCGCCAGGGCGTACCGGCGACGAGGTCAAGCCGGGTGCCATGGGCGATCTCCCTCGCACAGACTTGACACGCAAGGCGGCAACAGCTACAACAGGGTAGCACAGCTAGTGGCATAGCATCACCTCGGAGCTAGAGCGTGCGTACAGATACCACGCTTCCACGGCCAGGTCCTCGCGCCCTGCAGAGCCTGCATCTGCTCCTGGCCGCGGTCGCCGCTCTATGCCTGAGCGCCTGTGCCAACGCCGTTCCGCCAGAGCCAGTATCGACCACAGTGCCCACAGCACTGACCGCGCCGACGAGTGAACGCCTCGCGGTGACGATCGGCGACTACTCCGGCTCATTCGAGGTTGGGCAGAACAGTGTTTGGGAGGCGATTGACGGCGACCTGAACACAGGGTGGACGTCGGTGCACAAAGCGGTTGGCGAGCAGTTCGAGCTGCTCTTCGACGGCCCGCACGTTGTCACCCAGCTACGCTTCTACTTCCTCCCGCCGCAGGGCAGCCGGATTCGCGAGCTGCGGTTGGTCTTCGCCGATGGCTCGACGCAAGAAATCACGCTGATGGACGAAAGCGGGTGGCAGAGCGTGCCCGTAACGGCGATAGCCAGTGACCGACTCCAGTTAGTCATCCGCAGCGTCACCGACCCGGTGCGCTTCTCGACCGTTTATCTGCCAGAGGTCGAGGTGTATGGCTACCCGGCTCCCTGAACAAGCGCTGCCAGGTGAGGCAGAGAGCCATTCGCCAGAGAAGCCTACGGTGCGCCGTGCTCCATCGCGTGGCCGCCGTGGTCGCTGAGCTGGGCGGCGAACCAGGCGTGCAGGGCGGAGATCACCGCGGGGTCGTCGGTGGTGTAGCGGATTTGAGCGCCGTTCGGTAGTTCGCTGTAGGCAACGTCGATCTGGGCGTGGCCGCGGCGCAGCTCGGCCAGACCGGGCATCGCGTCGCCGTGGATAGCCGCAGGGTCGGAGAAGTCGCCGCGCTGGAACTTGGTCGCTTCCTCCTGGAGATGACTGCGGATCAGCGCGATCTGTTCGGCATCGCCTGAGTCGTCGGCCACCACCTGCTGGAGCCCGCCGTCGGTCTGCGGCTCGAAGATATGTGTCGTTCGCTCCAGGTCGAAGGGCATCACCTCAGCACCGCGGGCAGCCACCTCGGCTTGACGTTCGTCACGCGCGCTGCTGCCAAACCAGAGCCAGCCACCAACTGCAAGCAAGGCCACCACTCCAGCGAGAGCGAGCAGCAGCAACATCACCGGCCGGCGCCGCAGCGTGTTAGACGGTTGCATCGATCGCCTCCACCAAAAGAGCCAGTGCCCGGAGCACCGGCTCGCGTTCGTTCTCGGGCAGGGCGGCGAGCAGCCGCGCAAAGCGGGCGCGCCGCGAGGCGGCAAGCTCGCCGGCGATGCGCCGCCCCTCTGGGGTGAGGGCCAGCAGCAGCACGCGCTTATCTTCCGCGCTGCGCTCGCGAAGGAGCCACCCGCGCTGCTCCAGCTGGGCGACGAGCCGACTCACCGTGCTCTTCTCCAACCGCAGCCAGGCGGCAAGGTCGCGTTGGGGCAGCGGCCCGTGGCGCGACAGCTCAAGCAGGGCGTGGGCCTCGGCCACGCTCACCGGCTTGCCGCACGGTGTGCGGTCACCTTGATGCAGCCCGAACGCGCGAATGAGCGCGATCATCTGCTCTTGCAAGGCCGTAGTCGAATCGGGCATCGTTTATTCATTAGTTGTACATTGCAACCAGTATGTTGTAATATACAACCATTTTTGCCATTGTCAAGTTTCTAGATCGTGCGCATGTCCTCGCTGCAGCGTTGTGCGCTCTGCCACATGTTTGCGCGAAATACAGCATGTTTCGCCTCGGCGCGTTGCCAAAAAAGCCGTTTTTTGACGTGTGATCGTGGGGCTGCTACGCTCTTGTGGGAGCCCTTTGTGGTTGCCCGCAAGAACAGACACCAGCAGAGGAAAGGAACCGTTCGATGCCCCCACTTCGTCTTTGGCCGCTCACGGCGAGCCTGTTGCTCGCCCTGCTCCTTGCAGCCTGCGGGGCCGCCCAGACGTCTACGTCGCCGACCTCCGACGCCATGGCCGGCGCGAGCGCGACAACCGCGCCTGCCGCTGCTCCCACCGCCGACAGCATGGGCGGGATGGCCGGCATGGATCACGGTGTCATGTCCACCGAGGGCCAGCCCTACGACGCGGCCTTTATCGACAGTATGATTCTCCACCACGAGGGCGCGATCATCATGGCCAACCAGGCGCTGGAGCAGGCCGAGCGCCCCGAGATCCGCGAGCTTGCCACAGCTATCATCGACGCCCAGGAGGCCGAGATCGCCCAGATGAAAGCGTGGCGCACGGCCTGGTTCCCCGACCTGCCTGAGACCACCGGCATGGAGATGGACATGGGGCCGATGGAGGTGCCGGAGGGCACGGAGCCCTTCGAGCAGCGCTTCATCCAGGCCATGATCCCGCACCACGAGGGCGCCACCGCGATGGCGCAGGACGCCCTGCAGAACGCCGAGCGCCAGGAGATCAAGGACCTGGCCCAGGCGATCATCACGGCCCAGGAGGGCGAGATCGCCCAGATGAAGACCTGGCTGCAGGAGTGGTACGGTATCAGCGAGTAGCACGCAGCGCGGGCGGCAGCGTCGCCGCCCAGGTTCGCTGGTGAGGAGACAGGCATGGAAGCAACGCGTCAGATACGGCTGATCAGGCTCCCGCGCAGCCAGTCGCTTCTGCTGGCCCTCGTGATGCTTGCCGTGGCGGGCGTGACCCTGCTGCACTACCTGACGGGCGCCCATCTGCTGGAGTACCATACGGTCTACCGCAGTCTCTACTACCTGCCGATCGCCGGGGCTGCTGTGGCATTTGGGATGCGCGGCGGCCTCGCGGTGGCGGTGGTCGTGATCATCCTGTTCTTGCCGCATGTGCTCGGCTTCGGCGAGCTGATGCCGGGCGGCATGGTGGATAACCTGTTGGAGCTGCCGGTCTTCCTGCTGGTGGGCGGGTTGGTCGGCGCCCTCGCCGACCGCGAGCGGGCGCAGCGGCAGCGTGCCGAGGGGTTGCGCTCCTACATCGACGCCGTGCTGCAGAGCCTGCCGGTAGGCGTGGCGACCGCGGCCGGCTCTGGTTCGCCCGTGGCCCAGAACGCGGCCGCCCGCACACTCCTGGCGACCCTGTCGTCCACCACCGACCTCACCGCCCTCCGCCCCGGCTACCACGCCCTGGAGCAGGGCTCGCGCCCGTTGGGCCTCTATGTGGCCCCGTTCCGCGATGGCGACCCTGCTGAGCAAGTCTATGTGCTGGAGGACCAGACCGAGCGCCGCGCCCTGGAAGCGCAGCTGCGCCGCAACGACCGCCTGGCCTCGGTAGGCCAGCTCGCCGCGGGCGTGGCCCACGAGGTGCGCAACCCCCTGGCGATCGTGCGCGCCACCGCTCAGCTGCTCGCCACGCAGGCTGGTGTGGACGACACGTTCCAGCGTTACACGGAGGTGCTTACCAGCGAGGCCGACCGCATCGAGCGCCTTATCAGCGACCTGCTGGAGTACGCGCGCCCACGGCCACCCGTGCCGACGCCGCTCGATGTTGGCTACTTTCTTGAAACATCGGCCCAGCAGGTACGGCCCTATGCCGCGCAGCACGGTGTGTCCGTATTGGTTGAAAGCCGGGCGGGCACGCTGTTTCACGCCGACGAGGCACAGCTCGGTCAGGCCCTGCTCAACCTGCTGCTGAATGCCGTACAGGCCAGCGCTCCTGGCAGCACCGTGCAGCTCCTCGGCGAGCAGAACGCGAGCGCGACGACCATCACCGTGATCGATCACGGCCGCGGCATGCCGCCGGCCGAGCTGGAGCGGGCCTGCGACCCCT
>DAOLDO010000035.1:0-16013 GCA_035327325.1 Chloroflexaceae bacterium
ATAAGGGCAGGGGTAGTGAAAGCCTTTGACGGGCGCTGCCCCCTCGACCCCCAATTTGGAGGCTGTGCCGACCTGTTTTGCCCGTTGCCATGCCTCAGTCCTTAAGGATCGGTGCGCGCGTGGACCCTGGTGGACGGATGGCCGGGCAGCTTCCGCCGGGACGGTGGGGCCGGCCGGGGCGCTCTGAGGCACGGGGGCGACCTGAACGGCAGCGCCACGGGGCATGACACGCAGACCGTGGAGTTGGCAGGGCCAGGCGCCTTAAGGGGTCCAGGGGCGGAGCCCCTGGCGCGGGAGAGCGCGAGAGGGCCGGCGGCGGCCCTCTCGCAGATCAGAACGGGTTGGAGGGGCGCCCCCTACAGCCCTCTCGCAGATCAGAACGGGTTGGAGGGGCGCCCCCTGCTATCAGCCGAGGGCCGCAGGCCCTACCACTTCCCGAGGGCCGGCGAGGTAACCTCCTCGGTCTCGGCCTGACTGGCCTGCTTCTTCGCGGCGTGCTCCTGCTCGGCCAGGTACCAGGTGGCCTCCATGGCGGCCTTGCAGCCCTCGCCGGCGGCGGTGATCGCCTGGCGGTAGACGTGGTCCACCACGTCGCCCGCGGCGAAGATGCCTGGCACGTTGGTGCGCTGGCGCCCGTCGGTGATGATGTAGCCGGCCTCGTCGAGGGTGAGCAGGCCCTGGAACAGGCCGGTGTTGGGCACGTGGCCGATGTAGGGGAAGACCCCGTCGGCGGCAAGCTCGGTGACCTCGCCGGTCTTGAGGTTCCTGATGCGCACGCCGGTGACCTTGTCGTCGCCGAGGATCGCGTCAACCGTGCTGTCCCAGACGAAACGCACCTTCTCGTTGCTGAAGGCCCGCTCCTGGAGGATCGGGTCGGCGCGCAGGGTGTCGCGGCGGTGGACGATCACCAGCTCGTCCACGTAGCGGGTGAGGAACAGGCCCTCGTCCAGGGCGCTGTTGCCGCCGCCCACGACCACGACGGACTTGTTGCGGAAGAAGAAGCCGTCGCAGGTGGCGCAGTAGCTGACCCCGCGGTTGGCCAGCTGCTCCTCGCCGGGGACGCCGAGCTTGCGGGGCGAGGCGCCGGTGGAGACGATGATCGTGTCGGCGGTGATCTGCTCGCCGCTGTCGGTGTGAAGCACGAAGGGGCGGGCCTCCGCCTCGATCTTCGTCACCAGGGTGTCCATGAACTGGGCGCCGAAGCGGGCGGCCTGCTTCTCCATCTGGTCGGCCAGGTCGTAGCCGCCGATGCCCTCGACGAAGCCGGGGTAGTTCTCGACCTCGGCGGTGGGGGCGATCAGGCCGCCGGGCTGCAGGCCGCGGATCACCAAGGGCTCGAGGTTGGCGCGGGGTGCGTAGAGGGCCGCCGTCAGGCCGGCGGGGCCCGAGCCGATGATCACAACCTTGCTGTGCATCTCTCACTCCTCCTCACGTGGCGGCGGGGGACATACCCCCCACCCGTGTCCTGCACCAAGTATACCACGGGGCCAGCCCGCCGTCTGTGATCTAGATTACCCCCCGGGGGTATAGGGGTGTCGAGGTGTCGGGTCTGGGTGGCCCCCGGGCGTTACAATAGGCCCACGCCCCCTGTAGACTGGAAAGGAGCCCCGGCATGGCCAAGCTGCCCTGGCGCTACGACCACCTGACCTGGCCCGAGATGCGCGTGGCGATCGCGCGCGACCCGCAGCCCGTCGTCTGCGTGCCCATCGGCGCCGTGGAGGACCACGGCGCCCACATGAGCCTCTCGACCGACAACGACATCCTCGAGGGCGTGCTGGCGGCCTGCGGCGAGCGGGCCGCGGGCGACCTGCTGGTGCTGCCGGTGATCCCCTTCGGCCTGGACGAGCACCACATGGACTTCCCCGGCACGATCACGGTGGACATCGAGACCACCCTGGCCTACCTGTCCCAGGTGGCGACCTCGGTGGCCCGCCACGGCTTTCGCCACATCCTGATCGTCAACGGCCACGGCTCGAACCAGGCCATCTGCGAGCTGGCCGCCCGCAAGGTGGTGCTGGCCACGGGGGCGATCTGCGCGGCCACCACGGTGAACGCCGCCGTGAGCCCGGCCCTGGTGGCCGACGTGCTCGACGCCGAGCGCAGCGGCGGCCCCGGCTCGGTCGGCCACGCCTGCGAGTACGAGACCGCCATGATGCTGCACCTCGACCCCGCCAAGGTGGACATGGCCCTCGCCGAGCGCGACATCGGCCAGCTCAGGCTGAAGTACTTCAACTGGGACCACCCCGAGCCCTCGGCCTACGCCTGGCAGGACTGGTGGAGCCGCTTCTCGCGCGTCGGCGTCTGCGGCGACGCGGCGGTGGCCACGCCCGGCTTCGGCCGGCGCATGTTCGAACTTACCGTCGAGCGCTTCGTCGAGCTGGCCCGCGAGTTCCGCACCATCCCCCTCAGGGAGCGGGTGGATCACCACTGATGCCTTCGCTGCATGTGCGGCGGTTGACCTCGCACCCCGGCCCCCAGCTCTACAAAGCGGAGCGGGGGCCGGGACGCGTCAGGCGGCCGACGGGCGCCCGGTGTGGCAGGGGCGCCGCCCCCTTGACAGCGAGCCGCCCACAGGGCATGATGCCCTCCGAAAGGAGCGACCTGTGAGCAGCATTGAGGAGACGCGCCCGGCCGCGGGGGTGCCGGCCGCGCCGCGGGCGAGCCTGTGGCGCCGCTGGGCCCCGCCCGCCCTGGCGGCCCTGCTTCTCGGCCTGGTCTGGGTGGCCGGCGACGTGGGCGTGCCCGAGGGCCTGGCCCCGTGGACGGGGCGCCTGCAGGGCTTTGTCACCGTCTTCCTGGGCATCTTCATCGAGGCCCTGCCCTTCCTGATGGCGGGCGTGCTGGTCTCGTCGGCCATCCACCTCTTCGTGAGCCCCGCGACGGTGCAGCGGCTCTCGCCCCGCAACCCCGTGGCCGCGGCCGTGGCGGGCGCCTGCCTGGGGCTGGCCTTCCCGGTCTGCGAGTGCGGCTCCATCCCCGCCGCCCGCCGCCTGATGGCCAAGGGCGCGGCCCTGCCCGGCGGCATCGCCTTCGCCCTGGCCGCCCCCGTGGTCAACCCCGTCGTGCTGATCTCGACCTTCGTGGCCTTCGGCAGCTGGCAGGTGGTGGCCTGGCGCGCCGGGCTGACCGTGCTGATCGCCGCCCTCGTCGCCCTGGTCGTGGGCCTCGCCCCCCGGCGCGACCTGGTGCTCGCCCCCGGCGTGGACGCGCTGGACGACCACGACCACGCCCATTGCGACCACGACCACGGGCACGACCACGGCGCGGCGGCGGGCCAGGGCACGTGGGGCGCGGCCCGCGCGGTGCTCGGCCACGCCAATGCCGAGCTGTTCGAGATGATGCGCTACCTGGTGGCCGGCGCGCTCCTGGCCGCCACCCTGCAGACCGTCGTGCCCCAGCAGCCGCTGCTGGCCCTCGGGGGCGGGCCCCTGGTCTCGGTGCTCGTGCTCATGGCCCTGGCCGCCCTGCTCTCGATCTGCTCGACGGTCGACTCGTTTATCGCCCTGTCGTTCGTGGGCACCTTCACCCCCGGCGCGGTGCTGGCCTTCCTGGTCTTCGGGCCGATGATCGACATCAAGAGCACCCTGATGCTGACCAGCACCTTCACCCGGCGCACGGTGGCCACGATCGTGCTGCTTTGCGCCCAGCTTGCCCTGCTTGCCGGCGTCGTCGTCAACCTTTTCTTCACGTAGAGCGGGCGAAACGGCGCGCAACAATCCGGGGGGGCGGTCGTCGTATGGGCAAGTGAGACGACGACAGGCCCGCCGCAGTGGCGGCCGTAGATACAAGGAGATGAACTGTGGATACTCGTCTGGTGCGCAGCACGAACGATCGAATGCTCGGCGGCGTGTGCGGCGGCCTGGCCCGCTACTTCGGCATTGACGCCACCATCGTGCGGCTGGTGTTCGTGCTGGCCGTGCTCAGCGGCCTCAGCCCCCTGATCTACGTCATCCTCTGGATCGTGATGCCCCAGGAGGGCGCCGCCCCGCCCGCCCAGACCCCGCCCGCCCAGCTTAACGACCCGACCGGCGAGTGGAAGTACGACCCCTACAGCGGGCAGGAGATCAAGAAGTAGCCGGCGCCCCTTGTTGGCAGCGCGGGCGGGGATGGAGCAAGCCTCCATCCCCGCCCGCTGCTTTGTGGGGCCGCACCCCTGAGGTAGGCGATCTGGCCTAGATCGCGGGGGGTGTTCGGCGCATCCCGCGCGGTCCCCATCGTGCTAGATTCCAGTCAGAGACAGCGGCCCACAGACTGGAGCATACACGATGGCAGACAACCACGAGCAGCACCGGCGGCCTCAGCACAGCGAGGCCCACGCCCACGCCGGCCACGAGCCGACCCGGCCCGCCCGCGGCTCGCCCGTCGAGCCCGAGGTCTACGCGGGCGACGAGGTGGCGGTCCACGGGAGCCCCGAGGCCGCCCACGCCGCCCACGCGGGGCACGGCGCCCACGCCGCCCACGCGGGGCACGGCGACCACGCGGGGCACTCGCCCGACATGTTCAGGCGCCCCTTCTGGATCTCGCTCATCCTCACCATCCCGGTGCTGGTCTACGCCGAGCTGTTCCAGGAGCTGCTCGGCTACACCGCCCCGCAGTTCCCGGGCAGCCAGTGGCTGCCCTTCGCCCTCGGCAGCGTCATCTACTTCTACGGCGGCTGGGTCTTCCTCAGCGGCGCCGCCGCAGAGCTGCGCGGCGGCCGGCCCGGCATGATGACCCTGGTGAGCATGGCGATCACCGTCGCCTACCTCTACAGCGTGGCGGTCACCTTCGGCCTGGTCGGCGGCATGGCCTTCTACTGGGAGCTGGCCAGCCTGGTGACGATCATGCTGCTCGGCCACTGGATGGAGATGCGCGCCGTCGGCAGCGCCCAGAACGCGCTCAACGAGCTGGCGAAGCTGCTCCCCGACACCGCTGAGCGCCTGACCGACCAGGGCAGCGAGACGGTGCCCGTGAGCGCGCTGCGCGACGGCGACCTGGTGCTGGTGCGCCCCGGCGCCTCCGTGCCCGCGGACGGCACGGTCGAGCAGGGCGCGAGCCGGGTCAACGAGGCCCTGATCACCGGCGAGAGCCGCCCGCTGCGCAAGGAGCCCGGCGCGCAGGTGATCGGCGGCACGGTCAACGGCGACGGCGCGCTGCGGGTGCGCGTGACCGGCACCGGCGAGAACACCGCCCTGGCCGGAATCATGCGCCTGGTGTCGCAGGCCCAGACGAGCCGCACGCGCGCCCAGGCTCTGGCCGACCGGGCCGCGGCCTGGCTGACCTACATCGCCATCGCGACCGCCGCCGTGACCCTGGTGGTCTGGCTGCTGGCCCGCGGCCTCGACAGCTACACCCTGGAGCGCGTGGTGACCGTGCTCGTCGTCGCCTGCCCCCACGCCCTCGGCCTGGCCATCCCCCTGGTGACGGCGATCAGCACCGCCATGTCGGCCCGAGCGGGCATCCTGGTCAGCGACCGGCTGGCCCTGGAGGAGGCGCGCCGGATCACCACGGTGCTCTTCGACAAGACCGGCACCCTGACCAGGGGCGAGCAGGGCCTGGGCGGCGTAGCGGCGGCGGGCCTGCCCGAGGACGAGGCCCTGGCCCTGGCCGCCGCCGCCGAGGGCGACAGCGAGCACATGATCGCCCGGGCGATCGTCGCCGCGGCCCGCGAGCGCGGCCTGGCGGCGCCGCAGGCGAGCGACTTCACGGCGCTGCCGGGGCGCGGCGTGCAGGCCACAGTGGCCGGGCGCGCGCTCCAGGTGGGCGGGCCGCGCCTGCTGGAGCAGGCCGGCGCGACGCCGCCGCCGGAGATCGCCGAGCAGGCCCGGGCCTGGGGCGAGCGTGGGCAGACCGTGGTCTACCTGCTCGAGGGCGACGAGGTGCGCGCCGCCTTCGCCCTGGCCGACGTGATCCGCCCCGAGTCGCGGGCCGCCGTGGCCGCCCTGCGCGAGCGGGGAGTGCGGGTGGCCATGCTGACCGGCGACAGCCGCGACGTGGCCGGCTGGGTCGCGGGCGAGCTGGGCATCGAGACCTTCTTCGCCGAGGTGCTGCCCGAGCACAAGGCCGACAAGGTGCGCGAGCTGCAGGCCGCGGGCGAGCGCGTGGCGATGGTGGGCGACGGCGTGAATGACGCGCCGGCCCTGGCCCAGGCCGACGTGGGCATCGCCATCGGCGCCGGCACCGACGTGGCGCGGGCCAGCGCGGGGATCGTGCTGGTGCGCGACGACCCGGGCGACATCGCGCGGATCATCGCCCTCAGCCAGGCGACCTACCGCAAGATGGTGCAGAACCTCTGGTGGGCGGCGGGCTATAACATCGTCGCGCTGCCCCTGGCCGCGGGCGTGCTGGCCCCCGTCGGCCTGGTGCTGCCGGCCTGGGTGGGCGCGGTGCTGATGTCGCTCTCGACCGTGATCGTCGCGCTCAACGCCCAGACCCTGCGCCGCCTGCAGCTGCGCGAGGTCGCCGCCCCCGCGCCAGGCGTGGCCCAGCCCGCGCCGCTGTAGCGTCTAGCCCGCCGCGCAGCCCCCGAGGGGCCCCGTCACACGACGGGGCCCCTCGGGGGCTGCGGGCCCTCCCCAATTTAGGGGAGGCGCGCGGCCGGCGTATTCACGCGAATCAACGAGGCGCGGCCCCGGCGCGGCTGCTAGAGTGGGCGCAGCCCCGCCGCTCGACCGGGCGGGGCGCCACGAGAGGAGCCGAAGCGATGACCCTGACGCTCAAGACCCGCGCCCCTATGCAGATAACCGTGGCCGACCCGCGCCACGCCGCCGCCCACCTGACCGTCCGCTCCGCCGAGCCCGACGACATAGGCGCCCTGCACCGGCTCTACGCCGAGCCGCACATCGTGCGCGGCACCTCGGCGACACCCCTGGCCCGCCGCGACGAGACCCGGGCCTGGCTCGAGGCGGCCCTCGCCGACGCGCACCTGCTGGTCGCCGCGGCCGGCGACGAGCTGGCCGGCGCCCTGCTGCTGAAGCCGCTCCACCACATGCCGCTGCGCCACGTCGGCCAGATCACCAGGGTGGGCGTGGGCGCCGCCTGGCAGGGCCGCGGCGTCGCCTCGCGCCTGGTGGGCGAGGCCGTGCGGCTCGCCGACAACTGGCTGGGCCTGCTGCGGCTCGAGCTGCTCGTCTTCCCCGACAACGCCGCCGCGGTCGGCCTGTACCGCAAGCACGGCTTCCGCGAGGAGGGCCGGCTGCGCGGCTACGCCCTGCGCGACGGGGCCTTCCACGACGTGCTGGCGATGGCCCGGCTGCGCGGGCCCCTGGCCGGCGCCCGCTGACGGGCGCCCGGGCGTCGCCGCCCGTCTCCACCCCTGACCGCATCCACCCGACATCACCCCAATAAAGGAGCCCTCTGCGATGACTGCCCTCAGCTCGCGGCGCGCCCTGGCGTGCGCCCTCGCCCTGGTCCTGCTCGCCATAACCGCCCTGCCGGCCGCGCCGGCCGCCGCCCAGAGCCCGCCGATCGAGGTCGCCTGCTCGACCGAGGCCCTCGGCGCGGCGGTGACCCGCGCCAACCAGAGCGCGGCGCCCGACCGGATCCGCCTGGCCCCCGGCTGCGTCTACGACTTCGCGGCCCCCCTGGACGCGGCCAACGCCGCGGCCCTGCCCGTGGTCGTCGCGCCGCTGGTGATCGAGGGCGAAGGCGCCACGATCAGCCGGGTGAACAGTTCGAACGCGCCCGCGTTCCGCCTGATCGCCGCCGAGGCCGACCTGACCCTGCGCGACCTCGCCCTCGTCCGCGGCCAGGCCCCCGCCGGCCAGGACGGCGGGGCCGTGCTGGCCCGCGCCGGCGTCACCCTGCGCCTCGAGGGGGTGAGCGTCGCGAGCAGCCGGGCCGAGAACGGCGGCGCGCTCTACGCGGGCGGCCCACTGACGCTCCAGCGGAGCACGTTCTCGAACAACACGTCCGTGCGCAGCGGCGGGGCGATCTTCGCCCGCGGCGCCACCAGGGTCGAGGCGAGCGAGTTCGACCGCAACGTGGCCGGCGCCAACGGCGGCGTGCTCTTCGTGGAGAACGCCCCCCTGGTGATGGAGCGCTCGTATGGCGCCCAGAACCGGGCAGTCGTCGGCGGGGCCCTCTTCGTCACCGGCCCGACGACGCTGGCCGACAGCACCCTCAGGGACAACCTCGCGCGCGTCTACGGCGGCGCGATCTACAGCTCGGCCCCGCTGACGATCACCCACAGCGCCCTGAGCTACAACCGGGCCGCCGACAACGGCGACCGCCCCCGGCCCGAGGGGCAGGGCCAGGCCGCCGCGGTCTACGCCGGCGACACCCTGACCATCGAGCGCAGCCAGCTGCTGCTCAACCGCGCCGATCGGGGCGCGGGCGCGATCCTCCTGGCGGGCAGCCCGAGCGGCCCGAGCCGCCTTGCCAACAGCCTGATCGCCCAGAACGGCGCCGAGCGGCCTGACGAGAGCCTCAGCGTCTGCCTGTTCTGCCTCGGCCTCGCCGGCGAGGCACAGCTGGTCCACACCACCGTGGTCGCCGCCGCGGGCGAGGCGCCCGTCGGCGTGCGGCTCGGCCGCGGCACCGCCCGGGTGGAGAGCTCGATCCTCAGCGGCTTCCAGACGGCCGTGCAGCGGAGCGGGCCCGGCACGCTGACGATCCGCAACAACCTGCTCTACGCCAACGCCGTCGTCCAGCAGGGCGCGGTTGACGCGGGCGGCCAGCTCGTCGGCCAGGACCCGCGCTTCGCCGCCCCCGAGCGCGGCGACTACAGGCTGCTGCCGGGCTCGCCGGCCCTGGGCAGGGCCACCCCCGGCCTGGCCGCCCTCGACCTGCGCGGCGTCCACCGGCCCCAGGGCGGCGCCCCTGACCTCGGCGCCTACGAGCTGGACGAGGGCGAGGTCCCCGCGTCCCGGATCCGCCAGGTGGGCTGCGACGCAGGCGCCCTGGCCGAGGCCATCGCCGCGGCGAACGCCGAGCCCGGCGCCGACCGGCTGGAGCTGGCGGCCGGCTGCGCCTACGCGCTGGAGCGGCCGAGCGAGCCTGGGCTGGCCCTCCCGCGGATCACCGACTACCTGGAGATCGTGGGCAACGGCGCCAGCATCAGCCCCGCGGCCGGCGCCCCGCCGATGGGCCTGCTGGAGGCAATGAACGCCACCATTCGCATCAGCGACCTGACCCTGGCCGGCATCACGACCGACGGCGCGGCCCTGTCCGTTGACGAGCCGATCAGCTTCGGGGCCGACGACGACCTGACCCTGACCCGGGTGGTCGTGCGCGACAACCTGGTCGGGGGCAGCCCGGTCGAGTTCTACGGGGCCGTGCTGCGGGTGGAGGCCGGCCGCTTCGAGCGCAACCAGGGGAACGGCTACGCCGGCGCGCTCTACAACGACGGCTGGCTGGGCGAGATCGGCGGCAGCGCGTTCCACGAGAACCGCGCCAGGGACGGCGGCGCGCTCTACTCGGGCGGCAGCCTCACGGTGCGCGCGAGCACCTTTGTCGGCAACCGGGCCGCGGAGCAGGGCGGCGCGATCTACCACGACTACAACACGCTCACGATCGAGGGGAGCAGCTTCCGCGCCAACAGCGCCGGCGAGGAGGGCGGCGCGATCTACCTCGACACCTTCGCTGCGAGCGCCATCGGCGGCTCCATCTTCGCCGCCAACAGCGCCCCTCGCGGCGGCGCGCTGTACGGCGAGCTCGATGGGCGGCTCGAGCTGGTGAACAACCTCTGGCACGACCCCGCGCCGTCGGCGGACGCGACGGTGTCCCTGCTGGCCGGCGAAGATCCCGGCGGCGAGCTGCGGGCGGCCCACAACACCTTCGGCGCGGCCGAGGCGCGGCCCCTGGCGGCCATCAGCGCCTCGGGCGCCCTGACCCTCACCCTGAGCAACAGCATCGTCGCCGGCCACGGCGGGGGCGTGCGGGCGAGCGACGGCGCCAGGCTCGAGGCGGCGGGCAACCTGTTCTGGCAAGCCCCGCAGGCGGGCCAGGGCCGCGTGGCGGACCCACTGTTCGTCAACCCGGCGGCGGGCGACTACAGGCTGCGCGAGGGCTCGCCGGCCATTGACGTCGCCTCCGGCTCGACCGTCGCGACGGACCTGGTGGGCACGCGGCGGCCCCAGGGCCCGGCCGCGGACCTCGGCGCCTACGAGCGCGTGCCCGGCGCGGCCGTGCAGCCGGGCCCCGCGCCGCAGCCCGGCGCGCCGGGGGGCGCCCAGCACCGGCTCTACCTGCCGCTGCTCCAGCGCTGAGACATGGTTCAAGGACGCTTTACGATCTTGCGCCGCCGCAGACCTCACCCCCCGGCCCCCTCTCCGCAGCGGAGAGGGGGTGCCGAGCGCAGCGAGGCGGGGGTGAGGTCCGGAGCGACCGTCAAACGGAGTGAGCCCTTCTGAAGCCTTGTCTGAGGGCGGGCCGGCCACGCCGATCCCCGGGGCCGTCCGGACGCTACGTCCGGGCGGCCTCGCGGCGCTGCCCGGGCCTACCCCTCGGCGTTCTGGTCGCGGGCGGCCGCCAGGCCGCGCTCGAGGGCGAAGCGGGCGGCGGCCACCCGCGAGCGCACGCCGAGCTTGGCGTAGAGCGACTTGACGTGGGTGTTGACCGTGCTGACGCCGACGGTCAGCCGGGCGGCGATCTGGCGGTCGCTGAGGCCGGCGGCCAGGAGCGCGAGCACCTCGCGCTCGCGCGGCGAGAGCCCGGCGGCGCCGTCGAGCGCGGGCGCGGCGGGCGGCGGGGGCAGGGCCGGGCGCTGGGGCGGGGCGGGGGCCGCGGGCAGGGCGGCGGCCGGCGGCGCGAGGGCGAGGGCGGCGGCCGCCTCGAGCTCGCCCTCGGCGGCCGCGGCCCACAGTCGCGCGAACTCGGCGCCGCCGAGCTGGGCGTGGGCCTGGCGCGCCGCCCGCACCAGGCGCGGGTAGTCGTCGGGCGAGAGCACCAGGCCGCGCCGGCGGCGGGCGGCCTCGGCGGCGCCCAGCACGCCCACGGCGCGGGCGGCGTCGCCCGCGGCGGCGAGGGCGCAGGCCACGCCCTCCAGGGCCTCGATCAGCACCAGGTGGCCGCCCGAGTCTCGGGCCAGCCCCAGGGCCTCCTCGAGCAGCGGCAGCGCCTCGGCCGTGCGCCCGAGCTCGAGCAGGGCCTCGGCGGCGAAGACCAGCTTCTGCGCGGTGCGGGCCGCGTCGCCGAAGCCCCGGCTCAGGGTCGCGGCCTCGTAGAAGTGGCTATAGGCGGCCTCGTGGTCGCCCCGCTGCTGGTGCACATAGCCGAGGTTGTTGAGCGTGCCGACCATGTCCTCAAACGCCTCGTGGCGGCGCTCGTACGCCAGGCACTCCTTGTAGAGCGGCAGGGCCTCGTCGTAGCGCTCCAGGTTAGACAGGGCCATGGCCACCGCATACTGGCCGCGCATGATCATCTGCTCGTCGCCGATGGCCCGCCTGATGGCCATGCCCTGCTGGAAGTGCCCCAGGGCAGCCTCGTAGTCGGCCTCGGCCCAGGCGAGGTTGCCGGCGCTGTGCAGCCCCTGGGCCACGTCCACCGCGTGGGCCGTCGGGGCGCCGCCGTCGAGGGCGGGCGGGGCGAGGGCGAGGGTCCGGGCGAGCCATGCCCGGCCCTCGGCCACGTAGCCGCGCTGCCACCAGAAGCGCCACAGGGGCCAGGCGATGCCCAGGGCCAGGGCCGGGTCGTGGGCGGCGGCCCAGCCGAGGGCGGCCCGCAGGTTGTCGTGCTCGGCCTCCACCCGCTCGTACCAGGCCCGCTGGTCGGGCCCCGTGAGCCCTTCGTAGGCCCTCTGCACCAGGCCGTGGGCCCAGGCGGCGTGGCGGGCGTAGACGGCCGGCGCCTCGGGGTCGGCGGCGAGCAGCTCGGCCGCGTACTCGCGCAGGGTCTCGAGCATGAGGTAGCGCGGCTCGCCGGCCGCCTCGCGCATCTGCACCAGACTGTGGGCAGCCAGGGCCTCGAGCCGGTCGATCAGGGCCAGCTCGTCCTCGCCGGGGCGTCCGCAGACGGCGAGGGCGGCGCCCAGGCCGCAGCCGCCGCTGAAGACGGCCAGCCCGCGCAGGAGGCGGGCCTCGGCCGCGCCGAGCAGCTCGTAGCTCCAGGCGATCGTGTCGCGCAGGGCCCGCTGGCGCTCGGGCGCGTCGCGGGGGCCGCCGCTGAGCAGGGGCAGGCGGCGGGCGAGGCGGGCCAGGATCTCGGCCGGCGTGAAGGCGCGGGCGCGGGCGGCGGCCAGCTCGATCGCCAGGGGCAGGCCGTCGAGGCGCGCGCAGATCGCGGCCACCGTCGCCAGGCCCGCCGCGTCGGGGGCGAAGCCGGGCCGCACCGCCGCGGCCCGCTCGACGAACAGCCGCACCGCCGGCGCCTTGGCCGCCCCGCGGGCCAGCGAGGCGTCGGGCGCCGGCTCCGGCAGGGCCAGGGGCTCGAGCGGCAGCTCGCGCTCGCCCGACAGGCGCAGGGCCGCCCTGCTGGTGACCAGGGCGGTCAGGCCGGGGGCGGCCGCCAGCAGGGCGGCCAGCTCGGGGCCGGCCGCCAGCAGCCGCTCGAAGTTGTCGAGCACCAGCAGCATCCGGCGCCCGGCCAGGGCCGCGCCCAGCCGCCCGACGAGGGGGCCTTCGCCGCCGGGGCCGACCTCGAGGGCGCGGGCCACGGCCGGCAGCACCAGGGCCGGGTCGCTCAGGGGCGCGAGGTCCACGAAGCGCGCCCCGTCGGGGTAACGCTGGGCGACCTCGTGGGCGACGTGGACGGCCAGGCGCGTCTTGCCGACCCCGCCGGGCCCCAGCAGGGTGACCAGGCGGGCGCGCTCGAGCAGCTCGGCGAGGGCCTGTGCCTCTCGCTCGCGGCCGATGAGGCTCGTCAGGGGGCTCGGCAGCATAGAGGGCAGGGTACGGGCTCAGGCGGCTCCGCACTAGATTGTAGCAGCGCCGCCGCCCGCCGGCCTCGGGCAAGTGACCGGGTCGGAGGGGGGAATTCAGGTAAGGCGGCTCGATGGTTAAGCGCCCGTGAAGGGAGTGCAACCCTACTTGCACGGACTGGCGCCTCAAACGGCCCCTGAGCGGTGCTATACTGGCGCCCGAAGCGCCGGATCGACAAGGGAAAGGAGCACCCCCAATGGGCAACGTCGCCATCCACGGCTTCGGCCGCATCGGCCGCTCGCTGCTGCGCATCGCGCTGAAAGACAACCTCTTCACCCCGGTCTCGGTCTCCGACATCAAGGACCCGAAGACCCTGGCGGCCCTGTTCGAGGTGGACACCAACTACGGCCGCTGGCACGAGCCCGTGAGCGGCGGCGACGGCGGCTTCATGATCGGCGGCCGCGAGGTGAAGTACTTCAACTCGAAGGAGGCGCTGCCCGACTGGGGCGCCCTCGGCGTTGACCTGGTGATTGACTGCACCGGGCGGGCCACCCGCCGCGCCGCCGCCCAGGCCCACCTCGACCGCGGCGCCAAGCGCGTGCTGGTCTCGGCGCCCAGCAAGTCGAAGGAGGACTGCGACGTCTTCTTGCTGCCCGGCATCAACATGGATGCCTACGACGCCGAGCGGCACCGCATCGTCAGCATGGCCTCCTGCACCACCAACGCCCTGGCGCCCGTGGTCAAGGTGCTGCTCGACAACTTCGGCATCAAGTACGGCCTCTTCACGACCGTGCACGCCTACACCAACACCCAGTCGCTGACCGACCAGCCCATGGACGACCGGCGCGACTCGTGGGCCGCCACCGAGAACATCATCCCCTCGTCGTCGGGCGCCGCCAAGGCCCTCAGCTTCATCTGGAGCGGGCTGAAGATCACCGGCAAGGCCTACCGCGTGCCGACCCGCACCGGATCGATCGTCGAGCTGAACGTGCTCACCGAGCAGCCCGTCACCGTCGAGTCGGTCAACGCCGCCTTCCTGAAGGCCGCCGGCGAGGCGCCGCTCAAGGGCGTGATGGGCGTGCTCGAGGACGAGTGGGCCTCGTCGCGGATCATCGGCGACCCCCACTCCTCGATCGTTGACCTGCCGATGACCCAGATGCAGGGCGACCTGCTCTCCGTCGCCGCCTGGTACGACAACGAGTGGGGCTACGCCACCCGTCTGGCCGAGACCGCCGCCTTCCTCAGCAAGTAGGGCGCCCCGCGGCGCAGCAAAGGGGCCGAGGTGCAGCACCTCGGCCCCGGCCATGCCCGCCGCCCGCCGCTACTTCTTCGCGGCCGCCCCCTTCATGTCGGCGTCGAGGGTGTTGAAGCCGAAGATCGCGTACAGGGGGCAGAAGCCCAGGCCCGCCGTCAGCAGCATGACCATGGCGAGCACGGCGGGGATGATCTGCCACAGCCCGCCGAACGGCGCGAACAGCGCGACCAGGCCGAAGACAGCCGTGAGCACGAGGCGGATATCGCGGTCCAGCGTGCCGAGATTCTGGCGGAACATGGGCGTCTCCTTGTGCATTCCGTCACTCAATATGGCCAGGAGCATAGCACAGGGGGGCGCGGCCCCACGGAAAGAGACCGCCACCCAGCGTGAAGACCCGTTTACCGGCGCCCCATAGGCTGTACGGGCGAGGTGGGGGGCCGGGGAAGTTATGCTACAATGGGCCCGTTCCTGACAGACGGAGGCTGTGCGAGACTATGAGCGACGCAACAGCGGACACCCCCGAGACCGGCAGCCCCGACGACTTTGGGCTCAGCGCCGTCCGCGAGCTGCTGCGCCTGATCGGTCAGAGCGACATCACCGAGATCCTGATCGAGCGCGGCGACACCAGGCTGCACGTCAAGCGCGGCCCCGCCCCCGCCGCCCCCCAGCAGATTGCCCTCGCGCCGATGATCCAGCAGCCCCTGGCCCCCGTGCCCCTGCCGAGCTCGCCGGTGCAGCCGATGTTCATGCCGGCCCCCGCCCCCGACGGCCCCCCCGTCGAGATGCCCGCGGGCCACACCGTCACCGCGCCCATGGTGGGCACTTTCTACGCCGCGGCCTCGCCGAAGGACCCGCCCTTCGTCCAGGAGGGCGACGAGGTGCGCGCAGGCGACTCGATCGGCATCATCGAGGCCATGAAGATGATGAACGAGATCGAGAGCGACGTGGCCGGCCGCGTGGCCCGCGTCCTGGTCAAGAACGGCCAGCCCGTCGAGTACGGCCAGCCGCTTATGGTGATCGAGCCGCTGTAGGCGGCGCATCCCCCATGTACCAGGCGCTCACCGTCACAGATGTCACCGGCTACCTGCGCGAGCTGCTGGAGGCCCACCCGCTCCTCGGCGACCTCTGGGTGCAGGGCGAGCTGTCGGAGTTCAAGCGCCACGCCTCGTCCGGCCACTGCTACTTCAACCTGAAGGACGAGGGCGCCCTGCTGCGCGGCGTGATGTGGAAGAGCGCCGCCGCCCGTCTCGGCGCCCTGCCCCGCTCCGGCGACCTGGTGCTCGTCCACGGTCGGCTCGGCTTCTACGAGCCCAGGGGTGACCTCCAGATCTACGTGGACGCCCTGCCCCCCGCCGGGGTCGGCCTGCTCCACGCCCGCTTCGAGGAGCTCAAGGCCCGCCTCGAGGCCGAGGGCCTGTTCCAGCCCGAGCGCAAGCGCCCCCTCCCGCCCCTCCCCCGCCGCATCGCCCTGGTCACCGCGCCCGGGGGCGCCGCCCTCCAGGATATGCTCACCATCCTGGCCCGGCGCTGCCCCCTGGTCGAGGTGCTGATCTCGCCCTGCCTGGTCCAGGGCGACCGGGCGCCCGACAGCATCGTCGAGGCCCTGTACCGGGCCTACGAGGCCGGGCCCGACCTGGTGATCCTGGCCCGCGGCGGCGGCTCGCTCGAGGACCTGTGGGCCTTCAACGACGAGGCCGTGGCCCGCGCCGTCTTCGCCAGCCCCGTACCCCTGGTCAGCGGGGTCGGCCACGAGACCGACACCACGATCGTGGACTACGTGGCCGACCTGCGGGCCCCCACGCCGTCTGCCGCGGCCGAGCTGGCGGTGCCCGAGATCGCGCAGCTCTACGCCCTGGTGGCCGACGCCCGCGCCCGCCTGGCCGACACGGCGGGCGCCGCCCTCGCCGACCGCCGCGACGCCGTGGCCGAGGCCCTCTTTGTGGTCGAGCGCCACTCCCCCGCGCGCCGCCTCGCCCGCGACC